>NZ_CAMHZX010000003.1:0-191392 GCF_946190285.1 Streptococcus mitis
CGAACACAGAAGTTAAGCCCTAGAACGCCGGAAGTAGTTGGGGGTTGCCCCCTGTGAGATATGGAAGTCGCTTAGCTCTAGGGAGTTTAGCTCAGCTGGGAGAGCATCTGCCTTACAAGCAGAGGGTCAGCGGTTCGATCCCGTTAACTCCCAAAGGTCCCGTAGTGTAGCGGTTATCACGTCGCCCTGTCACGGCGAAGATCGCGGGTTCGATTCCCGTCGGGACCGTTAGAATAACGTAAGTTATTTTAGACTCGTTAGCTCAGTTGGTAGAGCAATTGACTTTTAATCAATGGGTCACTGGTTCGAGCCCAGTACGGGTCATATATGCGGGTTTGGCGGAATTGGCAGACGCACCAGATTTAGGATCTGGCGCTTAACGGCGTGGGGGTTCAAGTCCCTTAACCCGCATTAAGATATAATAAATGAGCCGGCTTAGCTCAGTTGGTAGAGCATCTGATTTGTAATCAGAGGGTCGCGTGTTCAAGTCATGTAGCCGGCATTTTTAGATAGAAGAAAACAGTGCGAACGTAGTTCAGTGGTAGAACACCACCTTGCCAAGGTGGGGGTCGCGGGTTCGAATCCCGTCGTTCGCTTAGAGAGGCCGGGGTGGCGGAACTGGCAGACGCACAGGACTTAAAATCCTGCGATTGGTAACGATCGTACCGGTTCGATTCCGGTCCTCGGCATAATATAATGAGCACCCTTAGCTCAACTGGATAGAGTACCTGACTACGAATCAGGCGGTTAGAGGTTCGACTCCTCTAGGGTGCATTTTTCTATTTAACTCGGGAAGTAGCTCAGCTTGGTAGAGTACTTGGTTTGGGACCAAGGTGTCGCAGGTTCGAATCCTGTCTTCCCGATATATGGCGGTGTAGCTCAGCTGGCTAGAGCGTCCGGTTCATACCCGGGAGGTCGGGGGTTCGATCCCCTTCGCCGCTATAATGATCTTGTTGGACCTTTAGCTCAGCTGGTTAGAGCTCTCGGCTCATAACCGAGTGGTCGTAGGTTCAAGTCCTACAAGGTCCATTTGAATAGCATGGAGGATTACCCAAGTCCGGCTGAAGGGAACGGTCTTGAAAACCGTCAGGCGTGTAAAAGCGTGCGTGGGTTCGAATCCCACATCCTCCTTTTGTATTAACGCGGGATGGAGCAGCTCGGTAGCTCGTCGGGCTCATAACCCGAAGGTCGTAGGTTCAAATCCTGCTCCCGCAATAAGGCTCGGTAGCTCAGTTGGTAGAGCAATGGATTGAAGCTCCATGTGTCGGCGGTTCGATTCCGTCTCGCGCCATTTTTATTTATAGTATTTATGCGGGTGTAGTTTAGTGGTAAAACTACAGCCTTCCAAGCTGTTGTCGCGAGTTCGATTCTCGTCACCCGCTTTGAACTTTGTTCAAATTACATTACCAAGTTTTTAACTTGGGCGCGTAGCTCAGGTGGTTAGAGCGCACGCCTGATAAGCGTGAGGTCGGTGGTTCGAGTCCACTCGTGCCCATTAATAGGAGAATTACTCAAGAGGCTGAAGAGGACGGTTTGCTAAATCGTTAGGTCGGGTAACTGGCGCAAGGGTTCGAATCCCTTATTCTCCGTTTTATTGAGAGTTTATAACTCTTTTTTTGTATTTTTAAGAATAGTAGAATAAAAACTTCAGATTTGTAAAACTTTATTGGATTACTTATCTGAAGTTTTTTGCGTTCTTTGACAACTGTTGTGGGCATAAGAAAAGCTAAAATTTTTATATATTGTCGATTTTATAGTTGTACTAGTTTATTATTACTTCCAACTCTTGAGGGAAATTTCTCCGCTATTTAGCCAGATTTCTTTGCCGTTATCACATTGAACTAAAAGTTTTCCACTTTCAGAAATATCTTTAGCAAGTCCCTTGTAGTCTTTTTGATCTAGTGTGAAAGTCACTTCTTTTCCTAGAACGAAGGACTGTTTTTTGTATAAGTATAATAGCTCTTCTACTGGTGTTTCGAAGAAAGAACGCCATATTTCAATGATTAATTCATTTCTGGTAATAGGTGCTGGAGCTTTAAATAAGCTAGCAGCTTTTTCTTTTAATTCTTGTGGAAAATCATTGATTGTGAAGTTGATTCCTACTCCAATAATGATATCTGTGACTAAGCCAGTTTCTACAGAGGTCATTGCCTCAGTAAGGATTCCTCCAATTTTATGATTGTTTAGGTAGATATCATTGACCCATTTTATGTCGACATCTATTAAAGTTAGGTTCTTAATGGCTTTGTAGACAGCTCCAGCTACAAGTAGTGTGTAGGACGGTAATTTGTCATAGGGAAGATTTGGTTTGAGATGGAGTGTCATATAAATGCCACCTTGTGGGGAGTAGAAGGAGCGTTGAAAACGGCCTCGGCCAGCTGTTTGATAGGAAGCTAGATAGAGGGTATTTGCTTCATTTCCTAAATCAATTGCTTCTTTTGCATCGAGTTGTGTTGATCTTGTTTCGGGTTTAAAACTGATTTTAATTGGAAGATTTTGTTCTAGAAGTTCTGGAAGAATAAGGTCTCCATTCACCAGTTTATAGCCTTTGTTTTTGATACTATCAATTTCAATGCCTTCTTGTTCTAAACGCTTGATGGCTTTCCAAATTGATGTTCGGCTTAGAGATAGTTCTTCTGCGATTTTTTCTCCGCTGACATAGTCGGTTTCTTTAACTAGAATTTGGTAGACGGCTTGGTAAGATTTCATAGTGTTTCCTTTCTCACTAGTTGGTGTTGAGAATATTCTTTTCTTGTTTGACTTGGAGTCTGATTAAAGTATTGTTTATAAGCTTTAGAAAAATGTAGTGGATCTGAAAAGCCTACCGAGTATGCAATTACCTTGATTGACTCTTGGGTATTTTCGAGGAGTTGTTTAGCTCGATACATTCGAACGTATAGTAAGTATTCTTTTGGAGATAAGGTGTTAAATTCTTTGAATACGCTTGATAAGTAGCTTCTGTGAACGGATAGTTCTTTTGCTAAATCTTGAATTGTAAGTGATTGAGGATAGTGGCTATCAATTAATCGTTTGCATTCAAGATAGAGTTGGTAGGTTGATGAAATATTCTTTTTCTTCTGATTGGGAGCAATAGTTCCCAGATGAAACATCAGTTCATGGAGTTGTCCCATGATATGGAGTTGAGCTAATTCATTTGATTTGGTAATCTGAGCGAAGCGGACAATGTCTGAGATGAGTTTTGCAGTGGTCTGGGTATGACAAGTTTCAGATTGGATGAGATAGGATTGATCAGAAATTTGAGAAAGAGCAAAATAGTCAGGAGCTTTCCCTCCAGTGATTCCTAACCAGTAGTAGGCCCAAGGTTCTTTACTATCTGCTTGATAAAAGGTTAGTTCCTCTGGTTTTAATAGAAAGAAATCTCCCTCTTTTAAATCAACAATTTTACCCTTGTAATGAAATGTTCCTTGTCCTTTGGTAATGTAATGCAGAACGTATGTATCTCGAATTGCTGGACCAAAAGAGTATTTAGGTGTGCATTCCTCATATCCATAAAAGCTTAGGGAAAGGTCAATTGTTCCAGTCTGGTATTCTGAAAAAACTAGCATGTGCTACCTCCTACCTAACATTTTACCATATTCTTGAGACATTTTTCTATTTTGGAAAGCGTTTTCGGGTGATAAAATATAATCAATAAAGTGATGAGGTGAAGTAAATGGGAATTAGGATAGAGAATAATCTATTTTATGTTGAAAGTAAAAATCTAAGTTTGATTATTGAAAATCGTGATGGGTACTTACTTTTGAAACATTTAGGAAAGCCTATTAAGAACTATAAAGGTTCCAATAGTGTTTATGAACGAGACCATGCCTTTTCAGGAAATCCAATAGCTACTAATCGAACCTTTAGTTTAGATACGCAACGTCAAATTTTTGGACAACATGGCTTAGGAGATTTTAGAAAACCAACTATACAGATTCAGCATAGTGTAACTGAAGTAACAGACTTTCGATTTGTAGAAGCAAAGATTTTAAAAGGTCAGAATGGTCCACAGGGCTTACCTTCTCCACATAGCATGGACGATACAGAGACTCTTGTCTTAATGTTAGAAGATTCTAAGGCTCAACTTAGTCTGACTTTGTATTATACTGCTTTTGATAATGATACGACAATTGCTAGCTACAGTATATTGGAGAATAATAGTAATCAGGAAGTTGTCATCCATAAAGATTTTTCTTTTATGGCTGATTTCCCTGCTGCAGCTTACGAAATCGTAACTATGCAGGGTGCTTATGCTCGTGAAAAGACTGTCAGACGTCAACAGGTAGAACAAGGAATCTTTTCGATTAGTTCGAACCGTGGAGCTTCTGGTCATGCTCAAACACCAGCTCTTCTACTATGTGATCAAGGAGTCACAGAGGATGCTGGAAATGTGTTTGCTATTCAACTAATGTATAGTGGAAACTTTGAAGCTTTTGTTCAAAAGAATCAATTGAATGAAGTTCGGCTGGCTATTGGGATTAATCCGGAAAACTTTTCTTGGAAGTTAGACCCTGAGGAATACTTTGAAACACCGGTAGCTATAGTGACCTATTCAGATAAGGGATTAACTGGTGTTAGTCATGAAAGTCAGAATTTTGTACTGAAGCACATTATGCCAAGTAACTTTTCTAAAAAAGAACGCCCAATTCTAATTAATAACTGGGAAGCTACTTACTTTGACTTTCAGAGACAAAAACTGTTAGAGTTAGCAGATGAAGCTAAGAAAGTTGGCATTGAACTTTTTGTATTAGATGATGGTTGGTTTGGCAATCGCTTTGATGATAATCGTGCTTTAGGTGACTGGAGTGTGAATGAGGAAAAACTGGGTGGAAGTCTAGAAAGTCTGATTTCAGATATCCATGAAAGAGGTTTACAGTTTGGACTTTGGTTAGAACCTGAGATGATTTCTGTAGATAGTGATTTGTATCGTAAACATCCTGACTGGGCTATTCAGGTTCCAGGATATGATCATACCTATTCTCGGAATCAATTAGTACTTAATCTTGCCAATACTCAGGTAGTAGAATACTTGAAAAATGTCTTAGATCAACTCCTATCTTATCATGAGATTGACTACATCAAATGGGATATGAATCGTAATATTACTAAGCTAGGGAATGGATCTAACTATCTAGAGACACAGATGCAATCTCATCAGTACATGCTGGGGCTTTACGAACTCGTTTCTTATCTGACAGAGAAGCACAGCCATATTCTCTTTGAGTCCTGCTCTGGTGGTGGTGGACGAAATGATCTTGGTATGATGCGTTATTTCCCACAAGTCTGGGCTAGTGATAATACTGATGCTATTGCACGTTTACCAATTCAATACGGATCATCTCATCTCTATCCAACCATTTCTATGGGGGCTCATGTGTCAGCAGTACCGAATCATCAGATGGGGCGAACGACACCATTAGAAACACGTGGACATGTAGCAATGATGGGAAATTTGGGATATGAGCTTGATTTGACAAGTTTATCAGATGAAGAGAAAGATGAGATTGCTAATCAGGTGAACTTGTATAAAGAATTACGACCAGTAGTTCAGTTAGGACAACAGTATAGGTTAATCAATCCCGAGTCTGCATCCAATGAAGCAGCTCTACAATTTAATTACAAAAATCAAACGATTGTAACTTACGTTCGCGTTTTGTCAGTTGTAGAGACCATGGAAACAACTTTAAAGTTAAAAGATTTGGATGAAGAGGGACTGTATGAATTACAGGAAAATGGAGTAGCTTACTCAGGTGCAGAACTCATGTATGCAGGCTTAACTGTTATCTTATCCCAAGGAGATTTTTTGAGTAGACAGTATATTTTTAGAAGACTATAATAAAGGTGTATAAATTTATAAAGGAGGCTTTCCAATGAAATGGTATAAGAAAGCAGGTTTTCTTTTAGTCGCTGGGGCTAGTTTACTAGGCCTAGCAGCTTGTGGTCAGAATAATCAATCGACTGATGGAAAGGTAACGATTGAATTTTTTAACCAGAAGACCGAAATGGCGGATACTTTGCAAAAAATTGTAGATAATTTTGAAAAGGAGCATCCTACTATTGATGTAAAACTGACGACTGTTCCGGCAGCTGGTATTGTTCTGAAGACTCGGATTTTATCAGGAGATGTTCCAGATATTGTTAATATCTATCCTCAAAATATGGATTTTCAGGAGTGGGCAAAAGCAGGTTACTTTGCAGATATGACAGGGAAATCTTATCTTGAGAATATTAAGAATGACTATGCAGAAAAGTATGCAATCAATAACAAGATTTATAGTGTGCCTTTAACTGCTAACCTTTATGGAATCTATTACAATAAAACAAAGTTTAAAGAATTAGGACTTGAGGAACCGAAGACTTTTAAAGAGTTTCAAGAGATTGTTAAAAAGATAAAAGATAGTGGGAATTCTCCGTTTGCAGTTGCAGGCAATGAAGGATGGACATTAAACGGTTATCACCAACTTTCTCTCATTACCATTACAGGCAGTGGAGACGCAGCTAATAACTATCTTCGCTTTTCAAAACCAAATGCTATCTCTGTAGATGATGCTATTTTAAAAGCAGATGCAGAACGACTAGATTTGTTGGCGGATAATGCTCAAGATGGATGGCGTGGTGCCTCTTATAATGATGCGGTGGTAGCATTCTCGAATGAAAAAGCCTTGATGATGCCACAAGGATCATGGGCATTAGCGGCAATTAATCAACAGGATCCAAAATTTGATGTGGGGATGTTTGCCTTCCCAGGAGAAGAAGTAGGAAAAGAAGTCACTGTTGGTGCAGGGGACATGGCATTATCAACTTCAGCTACTACCAAACATCCTAAAGAAACCGAAGAATTTATCAGCTATATGACTAGTTCAAAAGCTATGCAAGCATATTATGATGTGGATGGATCACCAGTTGCGGTGAAAGGTGTACAGGAAAAAGAAGATTCAGCACTTGCAGAGATTTCTAAACTAGCATTTACGGATAAACATTATGTTTGGTTGGGCCAACACTGGAATTCTGAAGAAGATTTTTTTAATCTAAGTGCAGGTTACTTGATGGATAAAAATCTGAAAAATATGGCAAATAATCTCAATGCTTTCTTTAATCCAATGAAGGCAGATTTGGACTAGAATAGGAGTTAAGATGATATGGCTATTCGAAAATTTTTAAATAAATACTGGGGTTGGACTTTTTTGCTCATCCCGCTTGCATTACAAGCTATCTTCTTTTACTTTCCGATGGTACAAGGTGCTTTCTATAGTTTGACTAACTGGACTGGATTGACCTATAATTATAAATTTGTTGGTCTGAATAACTACAAATTGCTTATGATTGATGGGAAATTCTTCACAGCCATTACTTTTACTTTGATTTTAACCCTGGCATTGATTATTGGAGAGATTACAATTGGGATGGTTGTGGCTCGAGCCTTAAATTCTAAGATGAAAGGGCAGATCTTCTTTAGAGCTTGGTTCTTTTTCCCAGCTGTTTTGTCTGGTTTGACAGTGTCCTTGATTTTTAAACAATTCTTCAACTATGGTCTTCCAACGATTGGAAAAATTTTAGGGATTAGTTTTTTACAAGAAAGTCTGTTAGGAACATCGATCGGAGCGGTAGTGGCAACTATTTTTGTTCTTCTATGGCAAGGAGTAGCAATGCCAATTATTCTCTTTCTTGCTGGTCTTCAGAGTATTCCATCTGATATTTTGGAGGCAGCATCAATTGATGGTGCAACAAGCAAACAAACTTTTTGGAAGATTGAATTACCATATTTGTTGCCAACGATTTCTATGGTTTTTATCCTAGCTCTTAAGTCCGGTTTGACTGCCTTTGACCAAATTTTTGCCTTGACGAGTGGTGGCCCGAATAATGCTACAACGTCTCTTGGTCTTTTAGTCTATAACTATGCCTTCAAGAGTAATCAATATGGATATGCGAATGCAATTGCCTTGATTTTATTCTTAATTATTGGAATTGTTTCTCTGATCCAAATCAAACTATCAAAGAAATTTGAAATCTAATTGGGGAGTCCTACACATGAAAAAAGAAGAAAAATTGAATCAGTTTTGGAAGTATGTCCTCTTGATAGTAGGTGGTATTCTCATACTTGTTCCTTTGTTGGTAACGGTTTTTAGTTCCTTCAAGACAACCAAGGATATCATGAATCATTTCTTTGGTTTGCCCAATCCTTTTACATTAAGCAATTATGAACGATTGGTTTCGGATGGGATTGGAGGCTATTTCTGGAATTCAGCTGTTATTACGGTATTATCATTGATTGTAGTGGCCTTCTTTATACCAGCTGCAGCTTATTCCATTGCTCGAAATATGTCCAAGAAAAAAGCCTTTGCAATTATGTATTCGCTCTTGATCTTAGGGATATTTGTTCCATTTCAGGTGATTATGATTCCTATCACAGTTATGATGAGCAAACTCGGCCTGGCAAATATGTGGGGGTTGGTACTACTCTATCTAACTTATGCAATTCCACAGACCCTCTTCTTGTATGTTGGTTATATTAAAATCAGTGTACCAGATAGTTTAGATGAAGCTGCAGAAATTGATGGGGCTGATCGATTTACAACTTACCGTCGAATTATCTTTCCAATGCTGAAGCCCATGCATGCTACAACCTTGATTATCAATGCATTATGGTTCTGGAATGACTTTATGTTGCCATTGTTAATTTTGAATAAGGATTCCAAGATGTGGACTTTGCCTCTCTTCCAGTACAACTACCAAGGTCAGTATTTTAATGACTATGGGCCAAGCTTTGCATCCTATATTGTGGGAATTATAACAATTACTGTCGTCTACCTCATCTTCCAAAAACATATTATTTCAGGAATGAGCAACGGGGCAGTGAAGTAAGAAGAGCTCATAGAATCTATAGTCTCTGACACAGAGGAAAGGAAGGGTTCAGCTTGTTGATAATTCTATGTAGAAAACAAGAAAGTGGTACTTAGTTTATCACAGTCTATATTAGTACGAGTTTGATGATAAACAGAGATTTAATACTCAATGAAAATCAAAGAGCAAACTAGGAAGTTAGCCGCAGGTTGCTCAAAGCACAGCTTTGAGGTTGCAGATAAAGCTGACGTGATTTGAAGAGATTTTCGAAGAGTATAACATGAATTTGATTTACGAAGCCAGGTCATATGAGACTTGGCTTCAATTAGAAAAAGGAGAGTAATGATGCCAATTCAGAATAAAACCATGTTGATTACCTATTCAGATAGTCTGGGAAATAATCTTAAAGACTTATATGATAATTTGGAAGAGCATTTTGGAGATGCTATTGGGGGAGTTCACCTTCTACCATTTTTCCCATCAACAGGTGATCGTGGATTTGCGCCAGTTGACTACGACGAAGTGGATTCAGCTTTTGGTGATTGGGAGGATGTTAAGCGTTTAGGTGAGAAATATTATCTTATGTTTGATTTTATGATTAATCATATTTCTCGTCAATCCAAGTATTATAAGGACTATCAAGAAAAACATGAAGCCAGTGAATTTAAAGATCTCTTTTTAAACTGGGATAAGTTTTGGCCAGAAAACCGTCCAACACAGTCGGATGTAGATTTAATTTACAAGCGTAAGGATCGTGCACCAAAGCAAGAGATTGTGTTTGAAGATGGTTCAGTGGAACATTTGTGGAATACCTTTGGTGAGGAGCAGATTGATCTTGATGTGACCAAAGAAGTAACGATGGAATTTATCCGTAAGACCATTCAGCACTTGGCAAGTAATGGGTGTGATTTGATTCGTCTAGATGCCTTTGCTTATGCAGTGAAGAAATTGGATACTAATGATTTCTTTGTGGAACCAGATATTTGGGATTTATTGGACAAAGTTCGAGATATCGCTGCTGAGTATGGGACAGAGCTCTTACCTGAGATTCATGAACACTATTCGATTCAGTTTAAAATAGCAGACCATGATTACTATGTTTATGATTTTGCTCTTCCAATGGTGACACTTTATACTCTTTACAGTTCCAGAACAGAGCGTTTGGCTAAGTGGTTAAAGATGAGCCCAATGAAGCAATTTACGACGCTAGACACACATGATGGGATTGGAGTGGTGGATGTCAAGGATATCCTGACTGATGAGGAGATTGACTATGCTTCAAATGAACTCTATAAGGTTGGAGCTAATGTCAAACGTAAGTACTCCAGTGCAGAGTATAACAATCTAGATATCTACCAAATCAATTCAACCTACTATTCTGCGCTTGGAGATGATGATGTCAAGTATTTTCTCGCTCGTCTAATTCAAGCTTTTGCTCCAGGTATTCCTCAAGTTTACTATGTGGGGCTATTAGCAGGCAAGAATGATTTGAAATTATTAGAAGAAACTAAAGAAGGTCGAAATATTAATCGTCATTACTATAGCAATGAGGAAATAGCAGAAGAAGTCCAACGTCCTGTGGTGAAGGCACTTCTCAATCTATTTTCTTTCCGTAATCGTTCAGAGGCCTTTGATTTAGAAGGAACTATTGACGTTGAAACACCAACAGCCCACAGCATTGTAATCAAACGTCAAAATAAAGATAAGTCCGTAACAGCAGTAGCAGAAATTGATTTGCAAAATCAGACTTATCGGGTAATTGATAACGGAATTGAAGTAACATTTTGAAGCCTTGATATGGTTGATAAAATAGGGTTTTTATTTTAGAAAACGTTTCCTTTGTTTTCAAATTGCTAAAAAAGTGGTACAATATAGGGTAGCTTACTATTATCTGAATCAACTGATTTGGAGAGAAAGGATTCATTTTGAAATCAATAGGCTTTATTGAAAAGCTGAAAGGGTTGTCTAGTAAAGAGCTGATTTTATTGGGAATTATACTGAGTATCTTTTTACCCTTTTATCTTTTTGTAGTTGTATTCTGTTTATATATTATCAGTTTAATTTTTACAGGAGACATGAAAAGTATTCTTCAGAAAATGGGGGAGCATCCGATGCTGCTTCTTTTTCTTGGCTATAGTACTGTTATATCCGTTTTTGCACAAAATTGGATGGGAGTTGTGGCTTCAGTAGGAATTTTTCTATTTACTGTTTTCTTTTTGCACTATCAGTCGATTTTATCACATAAATTCTTTCGATTGATTTTGCAGCTCGTCTTGTTTGGTAGCGTTTTGTCAGCTGCTTTTGCGAGTTTAGAACATTTCCAAATTGTGAAGAAATTCAACTATGCTTTTCTTTCACCTAACATGCAGGTGTGGCATCAGAATCGTGCAGAAGTGACCTTCTTTAATCCTAATTATTATGGAATTATTTGTTGTTTCTGTATCATGATTGCCTTCTATTTGTTTACAACGACCAAGTTGAATTGGTTGAAAGTATTCTGTGTGATTGCAGGCTTTGTGAATCTCTTTGGTTTGAACTTTACGCAAAATCGAACTGCCTTTCCTGCTATTATCGCTGGAGCCATTATTTATCTCTTTACGACCATTAAAAACTGGAAGGCTTTTTGGCTTAGTATTGGGGTCTTTGCGATTGGCTTGAGCTTCCTCTTTTCCAGTGATTTAGGAGTTCGGATGGGAACTTTAGACTCTTCTATGGAAGAACGCATTTCTATCTGGGATGCTGGGATGGCCTTATTTAAGCAAAATCCTTTCTGGGGTGAAGGGCCATTGACCTACATGCACTCGTATCCTCGGATAAATGCTCCTTATCATGAACATGCTCACAGTCTTTATATTGATACGATTCTGAGTTACGGAATTGTGGGGACTATTTTATTAGTTCTGTCTTCTGTTGCTCCTGTTCGCTTGATGATGGATATGAGTCAGGAGTCGGGGAAACGCCCGATTATCGGTCTTTATCTGTCTTTCCTTACAGTGGTTGCTGTACATGGAATCTTTGACTTGGCCCTCTTCTGGATCCAGTCAGGTTTCATTTTCTTGATAGTTATGTGCAGTATTCCATTGGAGCATCGAACGTTGGTATCGGACATGACGGATTAAGTTTTATAAGATTAAAATTCTTCTACCTTGGGTAGGAGAATTTTTACTGGGAAAAATTATTTCTAAATCGAAATAGTTGACAGTTGGAATAATGAGTGTTACAATTATTTTATTCGTTTCGATATGGAAATAAATTGGAGGTGTTATGAAAGATAGTCATTTGCTAGCTCATCATATTCGTTTGTTGAATGGGCGGATTTTTCAAAAGTTACTGAGCCAAGATCCTGAAGCTCTTTATCGGAGTGAACAGGGGAAGATTTTAGCGGTTTTATGGAATAGTGAAACTGGCTGCGCAACTGCGACAGATATTGCGCTTGCGACTGGGCTTGCTAACAATACACTGACGACTATGATTAAAAAGCTAGAGGAACAAAATCTTGTAACTATTAGTCCATGTGGAGAAGATAAGCGTAAGAAGTATTTGGTTTTAACAGAGTTGGGGCAGTCTCAGAAAGAAGTGGGGTATCGTGTCAGTCAGAAATTGGATACGATCTTTTACAAAGGATTTTCAGAGGAAGAAATTCGTCAGTTTGAAGCCTTTCAAGAAAGAATTTTGGCTAATCTGAAAGAGGAGGAAAATGAGGTTTAAAATGGAGCAAATTAGCTGTTTATAAGTAAAGGCCACTTTTGACTTTGTTTTCCAACTCTTAGGACAAGGAAACTATGTGGTTAGCTATGGTCAGAATCGGATTGGTGGAGTTGCCTATGCCCAGTATGATATCTTCCGTCTAGAAATCGGGAAAATTGTGGAGCATTGGGACAATAAGGAAGTCATGCCTAAGGTAGAAGACTTGACCAATCGAGGGAAGTTTTAAATTGAGGATACAGAATGATTGAATACAAAAATGTAGCCTTGCGCTACACAGAAAAAGATGTTTTGAGAGATGTTAATTTACGGATTAAGAATGGGGAGTTTATGGTTTTAGTTGGACCTTCTGGATCGGGTAAGACGACCATGATTAAGATGATTAACCGTCTTTTGGAGCCGACTGATGGAAATATTTATATGGATGGCAAGCGCATCAAAGACTATGATGAGCGTGAACTTCGTCTTTCTACTGGTTATGTTTTACAGGCCATTGCTCTTTTTCCCAATCTAACGGTTGCGGAAAATATTGCCCTGATTCCTGAGATGAAGGGTTGGACTAAGGAAGAAATTGCGAAGAAAACAGAAGAGCTTTTGGCTAAGGTTGGTTTACCAGTAGACGAGTATGGGAATCGCCTACCTAGTGAATTATCTGGTGGAGAACAGCAGCGTGTTGGAATTGTACGGGCTATGATTGGTCAGCCTAAGATTCTCCTCATGGATGAACCTTTTTCGGCTCTTGATGCTATTTCTCGCAAACAGTTGCAGGTTTTGACGAAAGAATTGCATAAAGAGTTTGGGATGACAACGATTTTTGTGACCCATGATACGGATGAAGCTCTGAAATTGGCAGACCGTATTGCTGTTTTGCAGGATGGAGAGATTCGTCAGGTGGCGAATCCCGAGACGATTTTAAAAGCTCCTGCAACAGACTTTGTAGCAGCCTTGTTTGGAGGTAGTGTTCATGACTAATTTAATTGCAACTTTTCAGGATCGTTTTAGTGATTGGTTGACAGCTCTATCTCAACATTTGCAGTTGTCACTGTTGACCTTGTTGCTGGCTATTTTTATCGCGATTCCTTTGGCTGTTTATCTCCGCTATCATGAGAAGTTGGCGGACTGGGTCTTGCAGATTGCAGGGATTTTCCAGACTATCCCGTCTCTGGCCTTGTTGGGGCTCTTTATCCCCTTGATGGGAATTGGAACCTTGCCAGCTTTGACAGCTCTAGTGATCTATGCGATCTTTCCGATTTTACAAAATACCATCACTGGACTCAAGGGAATTGATCCGAGTCTGCAAGAGGCTGGGATTGCCTTTGGAATGACTAGGTGGGAGCGACTCAAGAAGTTTGAAATTCCACTTGCTATGCCTGTTATGATGTCTGGAATTCGGACGGCAGCGGTCTTGATTATCGGTACGGCAACCTTGGCTGCCTTGATTGGTGCAGGGGGACTGGGTTCCTTTATCCTTTTGGGAATTGACCGTAATAATGCCAGTCTGATTTTGATCGGGGCCCTTTCTTCTGCAGTACTTGCTATTACCTTTAACTTCCTACTAAAAGTGATGGAAAAAGCAAAATTGCGAACGATTTTTTCTGGTTTTGCCTTGGTGACAATATTGCTTGGCTTGTCTTATAGTCCAGCCCTCTTGGCTCAAAATGAGAAAGAAAACTTGGTTATTGCTGGAAAATTGGGTCCAGAACCAGAAATTTTGGCCAATATGTATAAACTCCTCATTGAGGAAAATACCAGTATGACTGCGACTGTTAAACCGAATTTTGGGAAAACAAGCTTCCTTTATGAGGCTCTGAAAAAAGGCGATATTGACATCTATCCTGAATTTACCGGTACGGTGACTGAAAGTTTGCTGCAACCATCACCTAAAGTGAGTCATGAGCCAGAGCAGGTTTATCAGGTGGCGCGTGATGGTATTGCCAAACAGGATCATCTAGCCTATCTCAAACCCATGTCTTATCAAAATACCTATGCTGTAGCTGTTCCAAAAAAGATTGCTCAAGAATATGGCTTGAAGACCATTTCGGACTTGAAAAAAGTGGAAGGGCAGTTGAAGGCTGGATTTACTCTCGAGTTTAATGACCGTGAAGATGGAAATAAGGGCTTGCAATCAATGTATGGTCTCAATCTCAATGTGGCGACCATGGAACCAGCCCTTCGCTATCAGGCAATTCAGTCAGGCGATATTCAAATCACGGACGCTTATTCGACTGATGCGGAATTGGCACGTTATGATTTACAGGTATTGGAAGATGACAAACAACTCTTCCCACCTTATCAAGGGGCTCCACTAATGAAAGAAGGTCTTCTCAAGAAACATCCAGAGTTGGAGAAAGTTCTCAATAAATTGGCTGGTAAAATTACTGAAAGCCAGATGAGCCAGCTCAACTACCAAGTCGGTGTTGAAGGCAAGTCAGCAGAACAAGTAGCCAAGGAGTTTCTACAAGAACAAGGTTTGTTGAAGAAATAGTTTGAAAATGTCAAACTCAACTTTGTTAAACGACCATATAGAAAACTGCTCAGACAATGTTGTCTGGGCTTTTTTGATATTAGAGTTACTGAATGTCTTTCAAAATGGAAAATAAGAGGAAATTTTTAGGATTTTCTAAAATTTTACTGTAAATACACTTGACTATTCACAAAATAGGTGTATAATGTGTTGTGAACTACTTAACAAATAAGGATTTTCAGCTCATGTCGACTAAGGCTGGAAATCATGTGTATAGACAGTTCAGTAGATATATAATAGAGCGTTGCGTCCGAAAGTCTATCCAGACACGGCTCTTTAAAAACAAAAGGAGAAGATTATGAAAACAGAACCGATTCATCGTACCAGTATGTGGAAATTTAAGTTAAGTGCTGCCACCATGACTTTGATTCCTGCTGCCGTGGGGATTAACTATGTTGCCAAAGCCTTGGCGGAGGGGTTAAAGTTGCCCGTTTGGCTGGGGTCTTTGGGAACCTTTCTTACCAGCATGTTGGCTGGGCCGGTTGCCGGTGCCATTAGTGGTTTCATCAACAACGTGATTTATGGGCTGACCTTATCGCCAATTTCAACCGTGTATGCGATTACCAGCATCGGAATTGGGATTGCTGTCGGAGTTTTGCACGCCAATGGGTGGTTCTCGTCAGCGCGACGAGTATTTGTTTCTGCTATTATTATTGCCATCGTTTCAGCTGTCATTTCAACGCCACTCAACGTCATCTTTTGGGGTGGTCAGACCGGTATCGCTTGGGGTGACTCATTGTTTGCGGTAATGGTCGCCAATCATGCACCAGTGTGGCTGGCCTCATTTATCGATGAGTTTGTCTTGGATATTTTGGATAAAGTCTGCGTGGCCTACCTGGCATTCTTCATCTATCGTCAGCTGCCGAAGCGGATGGTGCACTTCTTTAGCGATGATAAATGATGACTGATAAAACATTGATTTCTGGAGCGCCACGGGTCAAGCTCAAGTGGTACCAGGTGATCGATCCGATTACTAAGATCTTGTTCATCTTGGACATGACGTTGTTGAGCTTTGCCAGTATGAATTTATTGCTTCAGGCCGGATTAATTCTTGTCGCAACACTGCTATTGTTATTTTCCAAATTGAGTTCTACCACCTTTAAGGCGCTGGGATTCAGCCTGTTTCTGATTTGCACCATGCTGATCATCCAAGGGCTATTTTACAGTCGGAATCAAACTGTGCTGTTTTCTGTGCTTGGGGTGTCGTTCTACAAAGAAGGCCTGATTTACGCCACCACTCTGGGTTGTCGAGTATTGGTGATTATTTTGACCAGTGGCTTTTTTATGGTGACCACGAGTATTTCAGAAAACGCAGCCTATTTGGAACTGTCCGGATTGTCTTATAAAACCGTCTACGTTCTGATGTCGGTGTGTTATATTTTGCCGGAAATGATGCGCAATATGCGAAAAATCCAGCAGGCACAAAAAGTTCGCGGAACCAATCCGCAAAAAACGTTGATTCAGAAATTAAAGTCAGTCCTGCCGGTTCTAATTCCATTGGTGATTAAGACCTTGGATCAATCGATGACGCGGTCGATTTCTCTCCAACTGAGAGGTTTTGATAATCTCAACCGGACGGTCAGAACCTCCCAGCGCGTGTATCGCCTGTCGCGGACGCTGCACATTGGTCTGACTGGATTGGCAATTTTATTGATTGGGTGGAAGATATGGACGAAGATAAACGGATTGTAATTGAAAATTTGACCACCCGTTATCCGGGTACTGAGCAACCACAACTGCGTCAGATTAACGCGGAGGTTCATACTGGCCAGGTGGTTGGGATTATCGGGAATAGCCACTCCGGCAAATCGACTTTGTGCCGTGTGCTGGCAGGGGTCATTCCCAAAATTGTGTCTGCTGAGATTGAGGGCGATTGGCACATGTTTGGCCAGCGAGTGTCCGACAATTGGCCCGTTTATAATGCCATGAATGGAGTTGTACTGCAAAATCCAGCTGGCCAACTAAGCGGGTTGGCAGACACGGTTGCCGATGAAATCGCCTTTGACTTGATTAATCAGGGAATGGCTGAAGGACTGATTCAAAAACGGGTTGAAGAAGTTGCCACGCAAATGGGGCTGATTGAACAGCTGAATTTGCGTCCCGAGAGCCTTTCCGGTGGTCAGATCCAGCGGTTGGCAATTGCCACGGCGATTGTGGCTAATCCGGCTGTTTTGATTATGGATGATCCGACCAGTGAGATGGATCCCCTTGGCCGCCGGCAATTTTTCCAATGGCTGGCCCAAGTCAAAGAGACGACTGTCTTCATTGTCACCAGTGAAATTGACGATTTGTGCGAAGTCGCCGACGTTGTGTGGGTGCTGCACGAGGGTCAAATGGTAGCCCAGGGCAGGCCGGGTGAGGTGTTTAATCATTTGGCAGCTGACTGGCAGATTCCAGCCCCGACAATCCAGCAACTTGCTCAAAAAATGGATTGGCACTTGGCTGATGGCCGGTATCCGGTGAATTACGCTGATCTGAAGGAGGTTCGTTATGTCCACAATTGAACTGAGCCACCTGACGTTCACTTATCCGGAACGGTCCTTTAGCTTGGATGTTGAAGACAAACACTTCGCCGATCCGATGGTGGCGATTGTCGGCCAAAATGGTGCCGGCAAATCAACGCTCTTCAAATTGTTGACGGGCTTGCTGACACCACAAACCGGTGTGATTAAGATCGATGGAGAAAATTTTAATGATCTTAAACCAGTCGAAAAGTTACTGAAGGTTGGGATTACTTTTCAGAATCCTGACGATCAGCTTTTCAACCCGACCGTTCAACGAGAGGTGGAGTGGAATGTCGCGCAGGTCATGGATGACCACGACACGATTACGAGGCGGGCTTTAGCGGCTCTAAAAAGAGTTGGCTTGGATGATAAAACAGCTGAAAGTCCATATGACCTGTCATTGTCGGAACGCAAGCTGTTGAGCGTTGCCACAGTTTTGGCAGTGGATCCGGCGATTTATTTATTTGATGAGCCGATGATGTCGCTTGATTGGGAAAGCCGGCGCAAGTTGACCGCAATTTTCCATCAGTTGGCTGATTCGGGCCACCAAGTTGTGACCATCACCCATGACATGGATTGGGTCGCCGCCGAGTTTGAGTCGGTGTATGTTATGGAACACGGGAAGTTTGGCTTCGCTGGCAGTCCACGGGAATTGTTCAGCAATCACGAACTTGTCCAGCGAGTGGGATTACTACCACCGCGGATTATGGACATAGCGGAGTCGCTGGGTGATTCACAGACATATTTATCGGTTAATGATTATTGCCAGAAAAATCGAGATGTATAGAAAAAGTCACCTCTGCGGGTTTTCCAGGTTGAAGGATTAACTTCAGCTTCTGGCAAGAACCCACATGGGTGACTTTTGTGTTTAATAACGTTTCATGATCATCGGGTGTTTCCTCAGATCACTCTGTTTGATTTTACTTTGTTTCATGGTCATAATCATATACCATTTCTTTTGGATTTTTTGTTTGACTAATACAAAATAGGTCTTCATAGGTCTTCGCATTTTTAGCGCCCATTAGGATCATCAGTATAATTTTCTGAATTAGGAGACTGTCCCATCACTATTCGAAATTCGTCTCCCAACTTACGCTGTTCCCATTCAATGGGGTAGGGCAAATCCTCATGACAGCCGTTTACCGTGAACAGTGGATATTCTGGGCAGCTACCAATGTCTTTTCAATCTATCTCTTGTGGGGAGAAAGCCTGCAAATTCAAGGGAAATATCTAATTTATCTCATTAACAGTCTAGTTAGTTGGTATCAATGGAGCAAGGCTGCTAAGCAGAATACGGATTTACCTAACAAAGATAAAAAACTCAGTAGCCTAGAAATAAGGTAACTGAGCTCTAATCTATATTCAATTTTTAGGAATGAGAAGGTCTAGATAAAATTGGACAACTTCCTGGTCTGTGAAGTCTTGTCCTTTTTTGAGCCACCAGGTCAATGTCTCGATAAAGTTGGACACGACTAAGTGTTGGAGGTAAGAAGTAGGCAAACTCGGGTGAGCTTCTCTTAAATCATCAGCCATCACGGAATAGACATGGTGTTCTAACTCTCTCTGGAGTTGACGGAGGAAGTAGTCATTTTTGGAAAATAGCAGACTGGTGATATGGTCTTGGTTTTTCTGAAAATGGAGAAAGAGGTGGGCGAGGTAGTCCTCGGTTGAAATGGATTGCTCTCTTTCAAAGAGGTGATGGAAGAGGTAGCGACAAAGTTCGTCCAGAAGTAGTTCCTTGCTCTCATAGTGACAGTAAAAGGTGGAACGTCCCACATCTGCGAGGTCAATGATATCCTGAACTGTAGTGGATTCGTAGCCCTTCTCGTTCAAGAGTTGTAGAAAAGCTTGATAGATGGCTTTTTTTGTTTTGCTGATACGGCGGTCAATGTTCGTCATGTGGACACTTGAGGCAAATTGTTCAGAACTGAATAAAGTTGACGTTTTGCTTCTATCCTTTCTTTGAGTTTTAGCGGATAATGATAATGAACAAGATGTTCATAAATCTATTATAACAAAGGAATGAGAAAGATGAAGGCAAAATATACTGTTTGGGTAGCTTTTTTCTTAAATTTAAGCTATGCTATTGTTGAGTTTATCGCAGGAGGAATCTTTGGTTCGAGTGCTGTTATTGCTGATTCTGTCCATGACTTGGGAGATGCTATAGCTATTGGCATATCGGCCTTTTTAGAAACAATCTCAAATAGAGAAGAAGATAGGCAGTACACCTTGGGTTACAAGCGATTTAGTCTTTTAGGAGCACTAGTGACTGCTGTGATTCTTATCACAGGATCCATCCTAGTGATTTTGGAAAATATAACTAAACTTTTTAATCCACAGCCCGTCAATGATGAAGGTATCCTCTGGCTAGGAATTATTGCAGTCAGTATCAATGTGCTAGCTAGTCTAGTAGTTCGTAAGGGAAAGACAAAGAACGAGTCAATTCTCAGCCTGCACTTTTTTGAAGATACACTTGGTTGGTTGGCTGTCATTCTAGTGGCGATTATCCTCCGATTTACAGATTGGTATATCCTTGATCCGCTCTTATCTCTTGTCATTTCCATCTTCATTCTAACAAAAGCCATTCCTCGCTTTTGGAGCGCGCTCAAGATTTTCTTGGACGCTGTGCCAGAAGGAGTAGAGACTGGTGATTTGGAGAAGAATTTGGATGCTCTGACTAATGTCAAAAGTGTCAATCAACTTAGCATTTGGTCCATGGATGGTCTGGAAAATAATGCCATTATCCATCTTTGTTTAGAGGATTGGGGGCAGATGACGGAAACAAAGAATCAAGTACGTCAGCTCTTAGAAGAAAGAGGAATTCAGAATATTACCATCGAAGTGGACACCAGTCAAAGCAATCATGCGCAACATAAGCGAAAGGTAACAGCCTTAGAGCAACCTCATGGGCATCAACATTAGAAAAGAGGTTGGGGGAAAGTCTTTAAAAGTAAAAAGCGCATAGTATCAGGCATTGAAAATATGATACTATGCGTTTTATTGTGAGGATATTTACTTCATTTTATCTTGAAATTTAGTTTTTGCCTAGATTCTAATATCTTAATCATTCCTTGTACTCTCTCTCAAGGTCAGTCTGGTTCCCAGCATGGTCAGGCTAGGTATTTTCCGACCGTGGAGTACTTCCTTGTTAAGAATATCCATACCTGCTCGGCCCATTTCCTCGGTATAGACGGTGATGCTAGAGAGGGGTGGATAGACCTGTTTGGTCAGGCTGGTGTCGTTAAAGGAAATAAGACTGACGCGGTCTGGCAGGCTGATTCCAGTTTCTTGGAGCGCACGGAGGGCACCGATGGCTAAACTATCACTGGCAGCAAAAAATGCTGGTGGGAGTTGGTCTCCCAAGCTCTGAATGGCTTCCTTCATCAAGTCATAGCCAGACTGGGCAGTAAAGCTTCCTTGAAAGACCAGTTCATCATGATAGATTCCTTTTGTTTGACTGTAGTTCTTAAAATTTTCAAGTCGCTTGTCCTGAATGATTTCTTCTTGGTCAGTTGTTTCCTCAAGGCCGGTTAAAATTCCGATACGGTCCATTCCTTGGCTGAGAAAATAATCGACAACCTGTTTCATGGCAGTGTAAAAGTCCGTGATAATGCAGGTATGTCCTAGGGAAAGTGTATCGCTGTCTAGAAAGACAAGAGGTTTTTGGTATTCTTCAAAGGCAGAAATCTGAGCTCGACTAAACTTTCCGATGCAGAGAATCCCAATTACCTCCTCGCTTAATGTAAAAGGATGGTCATTAAAATAGCGCAAGATATCATAGTCCAGTTCTTGGGCTCTTTTTTCTATGCCTAGGCGAATCTGGTAGTAGTAGAGGTCGTCCAGCTCCCCTTGTTCGCTGATCCATTGAATAATGGCAATCTTTTGCTTGGGTTTATGGGACTCGCCTGTTTTGAGGTGCTTGGTGTAACCCAACTCTTCAGCAACAGTTAAAATACGGTGTCTGGTTTCTTCTGTAACAGATAGGCTCTGGTCGCGATTGAGGACACGGGATACGGTCGCGATAGAGACAGAGGCTAACTGAGCAATGTCTTTTAAGGTAGCCATAAATCCTCCTTCTTTTAGGTTAGTATATCATATTTTTCTGCTTTTTACCGATAGTTTAGTAAAATTTTAGTAAAAAGGATTGACCTTGGGAAATCCCTTGGATACAATAGAAGAAAACGATTACACGTTAAGGTGACTTAACGGACAGTCAAAGGAGAATTCATATGACACAACATCTTACTGCAGAAGCACTTCGTAAAGACTTTCTTGCTGTTTTTGGTCAAGAAGCAGACCAAACCTTCTTTTCACCAGGCCGTATCAATCTGATTGGTGAACACACGGACTACAACGGTGGGCACGTTTTTCCAGCTGCTATTTCCTTGGGAACTTACGGTGCAGCTCGCAAGCGTGACGACCAAATTTTACGTTTCTACTCAGCTAACTTTGAGGACAAGGGCATTATCGAGGTGCCTCTCGCTGACCTCAAGTTTGAAAAAGAGCACAGCTGGACTAACTATCCAAAAGGGGTTCTTCATTTCTTGCAAGAAGCTGGGCACGTGATTGATAAAGGTTTTGATTTTTATGTTTATGGGAATATCCCAAATGGTGCTGGCTTGTCTTCATCAGCATCCTTGGAACTTTTGACAGGAGTCGTGGCAGAGCATCTCTTTGATTTAAAATTAGAGCGTCTCGATTTGGTTAAAATCGGAAAACAAACAGAAAATAACTTTATCGGAGTCAACTCTGGTATCATGGACCAGTTTGCTATCGGTATGGGTGCAGATCAACGTGCTATTTACCTTGATACCAACACCTTAGAGTATGATTTGGTACCACTTGATTTGAAGGACAATGTCGTTGTTATCATGAACACCAACAAACGTCGTGAATTGGCGGACTCTAAATACAATGAACGTCGTGCTGAGTGTGAAAAAGCAGTGGAAGAATTGCAAGCAGCTTTAGATATTCAGACCTTGGGTGAATTGGATGAGTGGGCCTTTGACCAATACAGCTATCTGATTAAAGATGAAAATCGTTTGAAACGTGCTCGCCATGCTGTGCTTGAAAACCAACGTACCCTTAAAGCGCAAGCAGCCCTTCAAGCAGGAGATTTGAAAACATTTGGTCGTTTGATGAATGCGTCACACGTTTCTCTTGAGCATGATTATGAAGTAACTGGTTTGGAATTGGATACCCTTGTTCATACAGCTTGGGCACAAGAAGGTGTTCTCGGTGCTCGTATGACAGGAGCAGGTTTTGGAGGCTGTGCCATTGCTTTGGTGCAAAAAGATGCTGTTGATGCCTTTAAGGAAGCTGTTGGCAAACACTACGAGGAAATAGTTGGCTACGCTCCAAGCTTCTATATCGCTGAAGTTGCAGGTGGCACTCGCGTCCTTGACTAGTCAAAAGGAGGCTCTATAGTGACCTTAGTAGATAAATTTGTAACACATGTCATTTCTGAAAGTTCATTTGAGGAAATGGATCGCATCTACCTGACCAACCGTGTTTTAGCACGAGTGGGAGATGGTGTTTTGGAAGTTGAGACGGATCTGGATAAAGTGATTGACCTCAAGGACCAGCTGGTTGAGGAAGCCGTTCGATTAGAGACGATTGAGGATAGTCAGACTGCGCGTGAAATCCTTGGTGCTGAACTGATGGACTTGGTGACCCCTTGTCCAAGTCAGGTTAATCGTGATTTTTGGACAACCTATGCCCACTCTCCTGAGCAGGCAATTGCAGACTTTTACCAACTTAGCCAGAAAAATGACTACATCAAGCTAAAGGCCATTGCTAAAAATATTGCTTATCGTGTTCCATCTGATTACGGTGAACTTGAAATTACCATCAATCTCTCTAAGCCTGAAAAGGATCCGAAAGAGATTGCGGCAGCCAAGTTGGTGCAAGCTAGCAATTATCCTCAGTGTCAGCTTTGTATTGAAAATGAAGGCTACCATGGCCGGGTTAATCATCCTGCTCGCAGCAATCATCGTATTATCCGATTTGAAATGGCTGGTCAGGAGTGGGGGTTCCAGTATTCGCCTTATGCTTACTTTAATGAGCATTGTATTTTCTTAGATGGCCAGCATCGTCCCATGGCCATTAGTCGTCAGAGTTTTGAGCGTCTGCTGGCTATCGTAGAGCAGTTTCCATGCTATTTTGCGGGCTCTAATGCCGACTTGCCGATTGTGGGGGGCTCTATTCTAACTCATGATCATTATCAGGGAGGCCGTCACGTATTTCCTATGGAATTGGCTCCCTTGCAAAAGGCCTTCCGATTTGCTGGTTTTGAGCAGGTCAAGGTTGGCATTGTCAAGTGGCCCATGTCTGTTCTACGCTTGACGTCGGATTCCAAAGAGGATTTGATCAACTTGGCTGATAAGATTTTGCAGGAATGGCGTCAGTATTCAGATCCTAGTGTGCAGATTTTGGCAGAAACAGACGGGACACCGCATCACACCATCACACCTATAGCGCGCAAGCGTGATGGACAGTTTGAGTTAGACTTAGTCTTGAGAGACAATCAGACTTCTGCAGAACATCCTGATGGCATCTATCATCCTCACAAGGATGTTCAACATATCAAGAAGGAAAATATCGGCTTGATTGAGGTCATGGGCTTGGCAATCTTGCCACCACGTCTGAAAGCAGAAGTGGAGCAAGTCGCTAGCTATCTCGTGGGAGATGGTGATACAGTTGCTGATTATCATCAGAAATGGGCAGACCAACTCAAAGTCCAACATCCAGACCTAACAGATAAAGAAAAAGCCCTTGAAATCGTCAAGGACTCTGTGGGTACTATCTTTGCGCGTGTACTTGAGGATGCAGGAGTCTACAAGCAGACAGAACAAGGGCAGACAGCCTTTATGCGCTTTGTAGAACAGGTCGGAATTTTACCAGACTAGGAGCTTTCTCCTTGCACAGTCCTATAAAAAGTAGTATCATAGTGTCGTTTGAAATATCAGGAGGAAACGATGAAAGATTTTCATTTTGACGCTATATCTGCCTTTGAAAATTACGAAATTGAACAAATGAGAGATGGTCACGTTGTGGTGACGACCAAAGTAGTGGACTCGTCGCTCAACTACTATGGCAATGCCCATGGTGGCTATCTTTTCACACTCTGTGACCAAATCAGTGGTTTGGTGGTTATCTCGCTGGGGCTTGATGGGGTGACACTCCAATCTTCTATCAACTACCTCAAAGCAGGAAAACTTGACGATGTGCTGACCATTAAAGGAAAATGTGTCCATCAAGGTCGCACAACCTGCGTAGTGGATGTCGATATTACCAATCAAGAGGGCAGAAATGTCTGCAAGGCAACCTTTACCATGTTTGTCACAGGCCAGCGGTCAGAAGATAGACAGGTAAGGATATAGATAAACAAAAAAGAGGCTCGCACCTCTTTTTCTTATCTCTTTTTATGATTTAATACGGCATTGAGGACAATAGCGAGTAGGCTAGCTACGACAATTCCGTTTGAGAAGAACATTTGGAAGGCTGTCGGCATGCTGACAAAAAGATTACTATTGTTTAGACCTACACCTGCAGCGATGGATACCGCTGCGATGAGGAAGTTATGTTCATTGTTAGCAAAGTCAACACGGGCGAGGATTTGCATCCCTTGAATCGATACAAAACCAAACATCACCAGCATGGCACCACCGAGGACAGGACTCGGAATGATTTGGGCAAGGGCGCCAAACTTAGGAAGGAGTCCAAGGAGAACCAGGAAACCAGCTGCGTAGTAGATTGGCAGGCGTTTCTTGATACCTGATAATTTAACCAAACCGACATTTTGTGAAAATCCTGTGTAAGGGAAGGTGTTAAAGATTCCTCCGAGAAGTACGGCCAAACCTTCTGCACGGTAACCGTTACGCAGGCGCGTGCTGTCGATTGGATCTTTCGTGATATCAGACAAGGCTAGGTAAACACCTGTTGACTCAACCATAGACACCGTTGCGATGATACACATCATGACAATAGATGAGATTTCAAAGGTTGGCATCCCAAAGTAGAGAGGAGTTGGGACATGGACAAGCGGTGCTGCCGCAACAGGAGAGAAATCAACCAAGCCCATGCTAGCAGCGATGGCAGTTCCGACAACTAGACCAATCAAAATGGAGATAGACTTGATAAATCCTTTGGTAAAGATGTTAATCAAGAGGATAATCAGAACAGTGATAGCTGCAAGCAAGAGACTTTGACCAGTTGGCTCTGGAACGTTATTTCCCATATTTCCAATAGCGACAGGAATCAAGGTTAAACCAATCGTGGTAATTACAGAACCTGTTACGATAGATGGGAAGAGATTGGCCACTTTTGAGAAGATGCCTGAAACAAGAACCACGTAAATCCCTGATGCAATAAGGGCACCAAACATAGCGCCACTTCCATGGCTTTGCCCAATCATAATCAAGGGAGCTACCGACTGGAAGGCAACTCCAAGAACGACTGGGAGTCCAATCCCAAAGTATTTGTTGAGTTGGAGTTGGAGGAAGGTTGCTACCCCACACATGAAGATATCTGTAGAAATCAGGTAGGTCAACTGCTCAGCTGAATAGCCAAGTGCTGTCGCAATCATGATGGGAACTAGGATAGATCCTGAGTACATGGCTAGTAAGTGCTGCAAGCCAAGAATGGCTGCTTGCGAGTGTTTTTCTTGAGTTTGCATTAGAGATCTGCCTCCTTAAATACGACCTGACCATTTTCAAAACGATCCAAACGAGCAAGTGATAGGACGGGGTAACCTGCTTTTTCAAGCAAATCACGACCATCTTGGAAGGATTTTTCAATCACGATACCGATAGCTTCGACTCTAGCACCGGCTTGTTCGATGATTTGAATCAAACCTTTAGCTGCTTGGCCGTTAGCAAGGAAATCGTCAATAATCAAGACCTTGTCCTCGGGTGAGAGGAATTTTCCAGCGATGGAAACCGTGCTGGTCACCTGCTTCGTAAAGGAGTAAACCTCAGCAGTTAAGATGCCTTCGTTCATGGTGATGTTTTTAGCTTTCTTTGCGAAAATCATGGGAACGTTTAAGGCTTCAGCTGTAAAAATAGCTGGGGCAATACCTGACGCTTCAATGGTTACGACCTTGGTAATGCCAGCAGTAGCGAATTTTTCCGCAAAAATCTTACCAATCTCTCGCATCAAGCTAAAGTCAACTTGGTGGGTTAAAAAGGAATCCACCTTTAGGATGTTATCACCCAAGATATGCCCATCCTTGAGGATGCGCTCTTCTAATAATTTCATAAGACCTCCTAAAGTCTAAAAGCCAATAAATTTCCTTGTTTCAGATTTCTATCCAGTAAAACTGATAGAAAAAAAGACCTACTTAATCTCTAAGCAAGTCCCCAAAATAGGCATGGCAAAAAAGACCATCCCCTCAAGCTGACTTACTTATTGTTAGGTGTTCCGGCACCTTGTAGAAACGTCGTGCCAATTCACGACATAAACAAGTAAAACGATATTCAATTTTAAATAGGCTTGAGCCAATGTTTTTATTTTACACTAAATAACTTTAGAAATCAAATGTTTTGTCAGTGTTTTGAAATAAAAAACGAACAATTTGAAGAAAAATGGACAAATTCTTAATTATAGGCTAACATTTAGAAGTATTTTCCATCATAAAAGACATATTATCAAGATTCTTCAAGACCTGACAATATGCCTTTTTCTGATTTGAAAGATTTTTTCTATTCTCTATTCGCTAAATCTTAAAAAATAGCCATCTGGATCCAAAACTGCAAATTCGTGAGGGTAAATAAAGCTATCTCCCACTCGAAATTCTCTTTTGGTCAGCGGACGATGGATAGGATAGTCAGCATCCAGCAGTTTTTGGTGGAGCTGAGGAACATCTGCAATGCCAAAGGAAATATTGACACCGCGTCCGAAAGGATAGGTCAGCTGAGCTAATTCTTCTGTGCTGCCTTCTTCTAGCATAAGTTGGCAGTCTTCAAGCGAGAGGAAGAGAAATTTCTCCTCTGGACGCTCGTATTCGACAGAAAATCCCAGCAAGTCGCAGTAGAAGTGGCGTGACTTTTCGAGGTCAGATACTACAAATTCAGGAATGACAGCTTGATAGTCCATTAGCTTTCTCCTTAGAGCTCAATCTCCATGACAATGGGTGTGTGGTCTTGGCGCGCACCAGAGTCAATCATATCAGACTTAGTCACCTTGTCAGCCACGCGGTTGCTTGTCAGCCAGTAGTCGATTCTCCAGCCTGTATTGTTGATTTTAGAAGTCTTGCTGCGCTGTGCCCACCAAGTGTAACGTTCTGGGACATCGCCGTGAACATGACGGAAGGTATCAGTAAATCCAGTTGCCAAAAGGTTGGTAAATCCAGCACGCTCCTCGTCGGTAAATCCTGGTGAACGGCGGTTGCTAGCAGGATTTGCAAGGTCGATCTCATTGTGGGCCACATTGTAGTCACCAGTCGCAAGGACTGGTTTTTCTTTGTCTAGTTCAGCCAAGTATTCAGCATATTTGACATCCCAGACTTGACGTTCTTCCAAGCGTTTGAGGCCGTCGCCAGCGTTTGGAGTGTAAACTTGGGTCACGAAAAATTTATCAAATTCCAAGGTGATGATGCGGCCTTCCAAGTCCATGGTAGAAGGAGCACCGATTTCTGGGAAGCTGATAGTTGGTGTGAGTTCTTTCTTATAAAGGAACATGGTTCCAGCATAGCCTTTGCGGGCAGGTTCTTGGGAAGAGCGCCACGTGTTTTCGTAGTCTGGGAAGAGTTCTTCTAAAATTTCCAAATGTTTTTTAGTAGGACCCTTGGCAGAAAGCTTGGTTTCTTGGATAGCGATGATATCAGCATTTTCAGCGACCAAGGTTTGTAGGACTTCTTGGGACAATTTTGCGCGAGCTGAGTCACTAGTTAGGGCTGCATTGAGGGAATCAATATTCCATGAGATGAGTTTCATAAAGTTACCTTTTTCATTCAGATTATAGATTTTATTATACCAAAAAAAGGTCTATTTCCCCAACGTATGGTTTGAAAAATCACTCTCTTTCGTTTATAATGAAGAATGATTTTATGAAAGGGAGTGAAAATAAATGAAATTTTACTCATATGACTATGTCCTTAGCCAAATCAGTCAGCAAAATGGCATCATGATTGGCTTTGGGATTGTGCTCCTAGCTATCACAGGATTTTTTGCTTTTAAGGCTTATCGAGATAAAAAAGGGACTAAGTTTCGGGAATTGGTCATGATTTTGGCCTTGACTTTAGTAGCCATGCTTTTGGTGACGATTTCGAAATACCAGACCAATCAAGCCTCTAACAACCAATTTCAAACTTCACTTCATTTCATAGAGGTTGTTTCCAAAGACTTGGGAGTGGATAAATCAGAAGTTTACGTCAATACTTCAGTTGCTACTGATGGAGCGCTTGTCAAGGTAGGTTCAGATGTCTACCGTGCCATGAACGGGAGCGAACCAGACAAGTATCTTTTAGAGAAATTAGAATTGCATCAAACAGACGCTATTGAATTGGTGGAGGTAAACAAATGACACTCAATTATATGGAAATTTTAATCAAATTGGCCCTGGGGCTCTTCTCGCTTGTTTTTGTTATCAATGTGACAGGAAAGGGGAACTTGGCACCTAACTCTGCGACAGACCAAATTCAGAACTATGTTCTTGGTGGTATCATCGGTGGGGTGATTTACAATAGTTCAATTAGTATTCTGCAGTACGCAGTGATTCTGATGATGTGGACGATTTTGGTCTTGACCCTCAAGTGGCTTAATAACAATGTTCGTTTTGTGAAACGCTTGATCGATGGGAAACCAACTCTCCTCATCAAAAATGGGAAGATTGACCCAGAAGCCTGCCGTTCAGTTGGTTTGTCTGCATCGGATGTAGCCCTCAAACTTCGTAGTCAAGGGATTTTCCAGATGAAACAAGTCAAACGAGCTGTGCAAGAGCAAAATGGCCAACTCATCGTGGTCCAAATGGGAGATGAAAATCCTAAGTATCCAGTTGTGACTGACGGTGTGATCCAAGTAGATGTTTTGGAATCGATTGGTCGTAGCGAAGAGTGGTTGCTTGATAACCTCAGCAAACAAGGGCATGACAATGTAGCTAATATCTTTATCGCTGAGTATGACAAGGGTGTCGTCACAGTTGTAACCTATGAATAAGAAAAACCTGGGGTCTTGGCCTCAGGTTTCCATTTGCAATCAGAAAGGGATTTTATGTCCATTATTCAAAAACTTTGGTGGTTTTTCAAGTTAGAAAAACGCCGTTATCTAGTCGGAATTGTGGCCCTGGTCTTGGTTTCCGTCCTCAATCTCATTCCCCCTATGGTCATGGGGCGGGTCATTGATGCCATTACATCGAGACAATTAACCCAGCAGGACCTCCTTCTTGACCTATTTTACCTGTTACTTGCGGCCTTTGGGATGTACTATCTGCGCTATGTGTGGCGCATGTATATCCTTGGGACTTCCTATCGTCTGGGGCAGATTATGCGCTCTCGCTTGTTTGAGCATTTCACAAAAATGCCTCCAGCTTTTTATCAAACCTATCGGACGGGGGACTTGATGGCGCATGCCACCAACGATATCAATGCCTTAACCCGTCTCGCAGGGGGAGGGGTTATGTCTGCGGTGGATGCCTCTATCACGGCTTTAGTGACCTTGCTGACCATGCTCTTTAGCATTTCGTGGCAAATGACCTTGGTTGCCATTTTACCCTTACCTTTCATGGCTTATGCGACCAGTCGTCTAGGTAGAAAGACCCACAAGGCTTTTGGCGAATCACAGGCTGCCTTTTCTGAACTCAATAACAAGGTGCAGGAGTCTGTATCGGGTATTAAAGTGACCAAGTCTTTCGGGTATCAGGCGGACGAGTTGAAGTCTTTCCAGGCAGTCAATGAATTGACCTTCCAAAAGAACCTCCAAACCATGAAATACGATAGTCTCTTTGACCCCATGGTTCTCTTATTTGTTGGTTCCTCCTATGTTTTAACGCTCTTGGTTGGCTCCTTGATGGTTCAGGAAGGGCAGATTACGGTTGGGAATCTGGTTACCTTTATCAGCTACTTGGATATGCTGGTTTGGCCTCTTATGGCCATCGGCTTCCTCTTTAATATTACCCAGCGAGGGAAGGTTTCCTACCAGCGGATTGAAGATCTTTTGTCTCAGGAATCACCCGTACAAGACCCTGAGTTTCCTCTAGACAGTATTGAAAATGGGCGCTTGCAGTATGCCATTGATAGCTTTGCCTTTGAAAATGAGGAAACACTGACAAATGTTCACTTTAGTTTAGAAAAAGGGCAAACCCTGGGTTTGGTTGGACAAACAGGCTCTGGGAAAACATCTCTAATCAAACTCCTCTTGCGTGAGTATGATGTTGACAAGGGAGCCATTTACTTAAATGGTCACGATATTCGTGACTATCGTTTGACAGACCTTCGTAGTCTTATGGGCTATGTCCCTCAGGACCAGTTTCTCTTTGCGACTTCAATCTTAGACAATATCCGCTTTGGCAATCCTAACTTGCCCCTTTCAACGGTCGAGGAAGCGACTAAGCTAGCCCAAGTTTACCAAGACATTGTAGACATGCCTCAAGGATTTGATACAGTTATCGGTGAAAAAGGAGTCAGTCTTTCTGGTGGGCAAAAGCAGCGTCTGGCCATGAGTCGGGCTATGATTTTAGATCCTGATATCTTGATTTTAGATGATTCCTTGTCGGCCGTGGATGCTAAGACAGAGTATGCGATTATCGACAATCTCAAGGAGACGCGCAAGGACAAGACAACCATTATCACAGCTCATCGCCTCAGTGCGGTTGTCCATGCAGATTTGATTTTAGTCATGCAAAATGGACAGATTATCGAACGAGGCAGGCATGATGACTTGCTAGCCCTGGATGGCTGGTATGCCCAAACCTACCAGTCTCAGCAGTTGGAAATGAAAGGAGAAGAAGATGCAGAATAAGAAAGAACAATGGACTGTATTGAAGCGCTTGATGTCCTATATCAAGCCCTATGGCCTCCTTACCTTTTTGGCACTCAGCTTTCTACTAGCGACGACGGTCATCAAAAGTGTCATTCCCCTCGTGGCTTCCCACTTTATCGACCAGTATCTGAGCAATCTTAACCAACTTGCCGTGACCGTTTTGCTGGCCTACTATGGTCTTTATCTCCTGCAAACTCTGGTTCAGTATGTTGGAAATCTTCTCTTTGCGCGGGTATCCTACAGTATTGTCAGAGATATTCGTCGCGATGCCTTTGCCAATATGGAGAAGCTGGGCATATCTTATTTTGACAAGACGCCAGCAGGCTCGATTGTATCTCGTTTGACCAATGATACTGAGACCATCAGTGATATGTTTTCGGGGATTTTGTCCAGCTTTATCTCAGCAGTTTTCATCTTTCTGACAACTCTTTATACCATGTTGGTGTTGGATTTTCGTTTGACAGCATTAGTCTTACTCTTTCTCCCCTTGATTCTCCTTTTGGTCAATCTCTATCGGAAAAAATCAGTGAAAATCATTGAGAAAACTAGAAGTCTCTTGTCAGATATCAATAGCAAGCTGGCTGAAAACATCGAGGGAATCAGAATAATCCAGGCCTTTAATCAAGAGAAGCGCCTGCAGGCGGAATTTGATGAGATCAACCGAGAACACTTGGTCTATGCCAACCGTTCTGTAGCCTTGGATGCCCTCTTTTTGAGACCTGCCATGAGTTTGCTGAAACTTTTAGGTTATGCTGTCTTGATGGCCTATTTTGGTTACCGTGGGCTTTATCTGGGAATAACTGCCGGGACTATGTATGCCTTTATCCAGTACATCAACCGCCTTTTTGACACCTTGATTGAAGTAACGCAAAACTTCTCAACCCTTCAAACTTCCATGGTTTCTGCAGGCCGTGTCTTTGCCTTAATCGATGAGAGGACCTATGAGCCCCTTCAAAAAGCTGGGCAAGCCAAAATCCAAGAAGGCAATATACGTTTTGAACATGTGTGTTTCTCATATGATGGCAAACATCCGATTCTGGATGATATTTCCTTTTCAGTTAACAAGGGTGAAACCATTGCCTTTGTAGGTCATACGGGTTCAGGGAAATCGTCTATTATCAATGTCCTCATGCGCTTTTATGAATTTCAGTCAGGACGGGTCCTCTTGGATGGGGTGGATATCAGGGATTTCAGGCAGGAAGAACTGAGAAAAAATATCGGTCTGGTCTTGCAGGATCCCTTCCTCTATCACGGGACCATCAAGTCTAATATCGCCATGTACCAAGACATTAGTGATGAGCAGGTACAGGCTGCGGCTGCCTTCGTGGATGCAGATTCCTTTATTCAAGAACTTCCTCTGGGCTATGATTCCCCTGTTTCCGAACGTGGGTCGAGCTTTTCTACTGGTCAACGCCAGCTTCTTGCTTTTGCCAGAACTGTTGCCAGTCAGCCTAAAATCCTGATTTTGGATGAAGCGACAGCTAATATTGACTCTGAAACAGAAAGTCTGGTTCAAGCTTCTCTGGCTAAGATGAGACAGGGGCGAACAACCATTGCCATCGCCCACCGCCTTTCGACTATCCAAGACGCCAACTGTATCTACGTATTGGACAAGGGGCGCATTATCGAGAGTGGAACCCATGAGGAACTCTTGGCTCTGGGAGGAACCTATCACAAGATGTATAGCTTGCAGGCAGGGGCCATGGCCTAATACTCTTTGATTTTTATTGAGTATGAGAATGAAATCTTTCAAATTACAGATTTCTTTCACCGCCTTTTCCATTTTGTGGTATAATGAAAAATGTTGACAAATAGTATAATAGAAACAAAGGAGAAACAGCATGCTGAAATGGGAAGACTTGCCCGTGGAAATGAAATCAAGCGAGGTTGAGTCTTACTACCAGCTTGTCTCTAAAAGGAAGGGTTCGCTGATTTTCAAGCGTTGCTTGGACTGGGTTCTGGCTTTGGTCTTGCTAATTTTGACTTCCCCAGTCTTTCTCATCTTGAGTATTTGGATCAAGTTGGATAGCAAGGGGCCAGTGATTTACAAGCAAGAGCGCGTGACCCAGTATAACCGTCGGTTCAAGATTTGGAAGTTCCGTACCATGGTAACGGATGCGGATAAAAAAGGAAGTCTGGTGACTTCTGCTAACGATAGCCGCATTACCAAGGTTGGCAATTTCATCCGCCGTGTGCGTTTGGACGAACTGCCTCAGCTGGTCAATGTCCTTAAAGGTGAGATGTCTTTTGTTGGGACACGTCCTGAAGTGCCACGTTACACAGAGCAGTATAGCCCTGAAATGATGGCGACCTTACTTTTGCCAGCAGGAATTACCTCTCCAGCCAGCATCAACTACAAGGATGAGGACACCATCATCAGTCAAATGACCGAAAAAGGTCTGTCAGTTGATCAAGCCTATGTAGAGCATGTTCTTCCTGAAAAGATGTGCTATAATCTCGCCTATCTCCGAGAGTTTAGTTTCCTTGGAGACATAAAAATCATGTTTCAAACCGTGTTTGAAGTGCTAAAATAAAGTAGTCATGAGAAAATGAGTACAGATAAAAGGAGCAAATCAATGCCAAATTACAATATTCCATTTTCACCACCCGATATTACGGAAGCAGAAATTGCTGAAGTAGCGGATACCCTTCGTTCTGGTTGGATTACAACTGGTCCAAAGACAAAAGAACTAGAGCGTCGCTTGTCCCAATATACACAGACGCCAAAGACTGTCTGCCTCAACTCTGCAACTGCCGCTCTTGAATTGATTTTGCGTGTCTTGGAAGTGGGACCTGGTGATGAAGTCATCGTTCCAGCCATGACCTATACAGCTTCATGTAGTGTCATCACTCACGTGGGAGCAACCCCTGTCATGGTGGATATCCAAGCAGATACGTTTGAGATGGACTATGACTTGCTTGAGCAAGCCATTACTGAAAAGACTAAGGTGATTATTCCGGTTGAGCTTGCGGGGATTGTTTGCGACTATGACCGTTTGTTCCAAGTTGTGGAGAAGAAACGTGATCTCTTTACCGCTTCAAGCAAGTGGCAAAAAGCCTTTAACCGTATTGTGATTGTCTCTGATAGTGCCCATGCTTTGGGATCTACTTATAAAGGGAAACCAGCTGGTTCTATCGCTGACTTTACTTCTTTCTCATTCCATGCTGTTAAGAACTTTACAACAGCTGAGGGAGGAAGTGCTACTTGGAAGGCCAATCCAGCGATTGACGACGAAGAGATGTACAAGGAATTCCAAATTCTTTCCCTTCACGGGCAAACAAAAGATGCTCTTGCCAAGATGCAACTGGGTTCATGGGAATACGATATCGTCACACCAGCCTACAAGTGCAACATGACCGATATCATGGCTTCACTTGGTTTGGTACAATTGGACCGTTACCCAAGTTTGTTGCAACGTCGTAAGGACATCGTGGACCGCTATGATCGTGGTTTTGCAGGTTCTCGTATCTATCCATTGGCACACAAGACTGATACTGTCGAATCTTCACGCCACCTCTATATTACTCATGTAGAAGGAGCAAGCTTAGAAGAACGCAACCTCATCATCCAAGAATTAGCTAAAGCAGGAATTGCAAGTAACGTACATTACAAGCCACTTCCGCTCTTGACAGCTTATAAGAATCTTGGCTTTGATATGGCAGATTATCCAAGAGCCTATGCCTTCTTTGAAAATGAAATTACGCTCCCTCTTCACACTAAATTAAGCGATGAAGAAGTGGACTATATCATTGAGACTTTCAAAACAGTTTCTGAAAAAGTGCTAACTTCATCAAAAAAATGACAAACTACAGTCAAGTAATAGTGATTCTGTTTCTAAAAAGTCTAATTGAGTGTAAAACTGTTGTTTTCAATTGAAAGTCCTATAGTAAAATGAAATAAAAACAGGACAAATCAATCAGGATAGTCAAATTAATTTCTAGCAATATTTTAGAAGCAAAGGTGTACTCTTATAGTTTCAATATACTGTATGGTTTGAAATGAGATGTGAGCAATTTGGTGTAGCATTTAGAATTTTTATTAGGCATCATTTAGAAAATGTAGTGTCTTGTTCTAGTTTTCAATTCACCCTATTTTTTGAAAGACGCGAGTTTCCACGAATGAGGTTGTGGAAACTCGCGTCTTTCTTTTTTGTTTTCAGAATATTGTTCAAAGTTTTGAGACTATTTTTCATGTTCTAGTCATTCTTTTGAAATAATCTATAAAACACGTGTCTACAATGATCTATATGTCCTATTCCAGTATTTTAGAAGAACTGCGTCTATTTTTATAGAGCTTGAATCTAGCTTTTATAGAAAATCTATTTAAGAAATATATTGTATTGTTTTGATTTCAATTCGCTATATGAACGATATTCATGTAAATATACCTGGTGAATGCTTGCATGACAAGATATTTGTTCTTGTATTTATAAATTAGTATTTTACGAGATATCAACATGCTTTAAATACAGTGAATAGGATATTTTTATGTTCAAGCTAAGAAAGATAGTAATCACTTTTGAATGGAAGGTTAAAGAATTATTAGAAGTATGGTTAGATATATAAATGGTCACGCTTTCACAATTTTGATATTTTATTGTGTTATTCCTTGACAATTTTGATTTAAAAATATATTATAAAGAAAATGACAGCGGTGTCATTTTCTGGTATGGAATTTATATGAATATTAAATTAGGACATAATATTTTTAATTGGAGGCTAATATGAAATCTTTTCAACAAAATGAGGTTTTCTCTATTCGTAAGTCTAAGGTGGGAGTTTGCTCAGTTCTCTTAGCGGTTTTATTTATTGGAACACAAAGTGTTTTAGCTAATGAAGTAGTTGGTGAAACTTCTTCGTCTAAAGATAATATGCAAATGAACTCTTTGTTGAGTAGCACATCTACATCATTATCTGCGGAACCCCATTCTGATACTCTCAGTCTTGATAACAATTCAAGTTTAAGTACTGATAATAATGGAGGAGTGAGTATTAATCAAAATAAACCTGATATAACAAATGATACTATGATTGGTAACATCTCTGGGATGGAAGTGAATACTATTTTAAGTACTAATCTGAACGAACACGTAGCTTTGAATGTTAAAGATTATGGAGCAATAGGTGACGGGGTTAATGATGATCGTCAAGCAATTCAAGATACAATAGATGCTGCAGCTAAAGGACTAGGCGGAGGAAATGTATATTTTCCTGAAGGAACTTATTTAGTAAAAGAAATTGTTTTTTTAAAAAGTCATACACACTTAGAATTGAATGAGAAAGCTACAATTCTAAATGGTATAAATATTAAGAATCACCCTTCTATTGTTTTTATGACAGGTTTATTTACGGATGATGGTGCGCAAGTAGAATGGGGCCCAACAGAAGATATTAGTTATTCTGGTGGTACTATTGATATGAACGGTGCTTTGAATGAAGAAGGAACTAAAGCAAAAAATCTACCACTTATAAATTCTTCAGGTGCATTTGCTATTGGGAATTCAAATAACGTAACTATAAAAAACGTAACATTCAAGGATAGTTATCAAGGGCATGCTATTCAAATTGCAGGTTCGAAAAATGTATTAGTCGATAATTCTCGTTTTCTTGGTCAAGCTTTACCTAAAACTATGAAAGATGGGCAAATTATAAGTAAGGAGAGTATTCAGATTGAACCATTGACTAGAAAAGGTTTTCCTTATGCTTTGAATGATGATGGGAAAAAATCTGAAAATGTTACTATTCAAAATTCATATTTTGGTAAAAGTGATAAATCTGGAGAATTAGTAACAGCAATTGGTACACACTATCAAACATTGTCGACACAGAACCCCTCTAATATTAAAATTTTAAATAATCATTTTGATAACATGATGTATTCTGGTGTACGTTTTACAGGATTCACTGATATTTTAATTAAAGGAAATAGATTTGATAAGAAAGTAAAAGGAGAAAGTGTACATTATAGAGAAAATGGTGCAGCCTTAATAAATGCTTTTAGTTATAAAAATGTAAAAGATGAACTTGATTTAAATAAGAAAGTCGTTATTACTGAAAATACATTTTATATTTCTGATCCTAAAACAAAGGCTATTAGAGTAGCAAAAGATAGTGCAGAATATTTAGGAAAAGTATCAGATATTACTGTAACAAAAAATGTAATTAATAATAATTCTAAGGAAACAGAACAACCAAATATTGAATTATTACGAGTTAGTGATAATTTAGTAGTCTCAGAGAATAGTATATTCGGTGGTAAAGAAGGAATTGTTATTGAGGATTCAAAGGGTAAAATAACCGTTTTAAATAACCAATTTTATAATTTATCCGGTAAGTATATATCATTCATCAAATCTAATGCAAATGGGAAAGAACCAGTTATACGTGATAGCGATGGTAATTTCAATATTGTAACGGAGAATGGGCTTTACAAAATTGTAACAAATAACTTAAGTGATAAAAACGAAAAAGAAAAAAACAAAGAGGAAAAATTTAAAACAAGTTCATATGTGCATGAAAAACAATCTAATTCAAATAATGTAATTGATAGTAACCAGAAGAAAGGAGAGTTTAACTCAAGTAAAGATAATAGACAAATTAATGACAAGATCGACAATAAACAAGATAATAAGATAGAAGAAGTGAACCATAAAATAGTTGGAGATGGCATAGAAACTGAAAATCATATTAATAAATCTAAAGAAATAGTAGATGTAAAACAAAAATTACCAAAGACTGGTTCGAACAAGATTATGGAACTATTCTTAACAGTGACAGGAATTGGTTTACTTTTGACACTAAAAGGGTTGAAGTATTATGGTAAAGATAAATAAAATTTGTTCGATACAAGGAAGTTCCGTAGAAAATGAGGATGCTGTAGGTTCACAAAATCAGTATTTTTGGATTATTGATGGAGCTACAGATTTATATAATTCTAAAGAGGAGATAGGTTATTCAGTCTCAGAAGTTGTACATATTTTATCAGAAAGTTTGTCGGTTAATTGTAAAGAATCAAAAACTCTTAAACAAATATTTGAAACTGCTTTACTCGAGGTTAAAGATGAAATCGGTTTAAACTCATATGAATTAACAGAGTATTATCGCTTACCAACATTTGCTTTTATATTTGCTAAACTTTCAGAAAAAAAGTTGGAGTATATGATGCTAGGTGACTGCGTCATGCTAGTAAACGAAATGGAAATAACTGATCATAGAGTAGATAACTTATTTGAAAAAGGAAAAAATGAGATAAAAGATTCAATTGGTACAAATAGTGCTTTAAATAAAAAAATTATTTTACAAAAAATCAGAAAATTATCTAATCAACCGAGTGGGTACTGGATAGGTTCGTTGGATGAGAGATTTTTAGACCATGCTATTATTAATCAAATAGATGTTACTAGTGAACAAATTGTTTTAATGAGCGATGGCTTTTATGAATTCTATCAAAATAATCAAAATAAGACTTTTGAAGAGTTAATTAAGATGAGATTTAATTCTTCTGCTATTGATCCAATCTATGGAAAGAAGGATGATGCAAGTATTCTAGTTATTGATGTTTGATATATTGTTTAAAATATTAATTGTTACTATTGAACTTTGTTAAGAAGAGGTACCTAAATGTTAAGGTTATATTTAGAAAATGAAATTATAGAATTATCAAATAATTTAGAGACCATTTGGGTATCTGTGCTTGATAAATACGAGAAGTTATTTGAATATTTATCAAATGAAGAACGAATAGAATTGATTAAAGAAGATTTAATCATAAATGAGTCAGTTCTAAATGTTGATAAAAAAGGATATGAGTTAATTTGTTTACAACATCCCGTTTCATATGACTTAAGAAGAATTATTAGTGTAATAAAAATATCAACTGACATTGAACGTATTGGGGATAGAATTGTTGAAATTTTAAAAAATCTACAGATTATTCAAAATAATGAAATTTTGAAGAAAATTATTTCAGAAATAAAAATACTTCATGAAGTTATCGGACTGCATATGAATAGGGCTATATCTTGTTATAGAGAGGAACAATTTGGATGTTTAGATATGGTTGTTATACAAAAACAGAATGAGATAGAAGAGCTTAGTATAAATATTGAAAAGAAAATAATGAATTACATATTTGAAGATGATGGGAATGTTTCTGAAGTAATTGGTGCTTTAGATATTATTCATCACCTTGATAAAATTGCTCATACTACGCAATCAATTTATAAATGGATAATGTATAGAAAATATGGGAACATAAATTAGAAAGAAAAATATATGAAAACAATTATTGATAATTTTGTTGATAGAGTAATTGAATACGGAATGTATAATGAAATTGACAAAATATATGTGAAAAATAGGGTACTAGCGTTAATAGGTGAGGAGGGAACTGATCGCATTTCCGATGAAAATGACCTGAAACAAATAAAAGATTACTTAGTGGAAATCGCCTTAAAAAACGGTAAAATTAAAGATTTAATCGAGGAAAAGGAATGTTTAGGAGCAGAGTTAATGAATTTCATAGTTCCTTTACCTAGTCGATTAAATGATATTTTTTGGAGTTCATATGATATATCACCTCAAGAAGCAGTTGAAGAGTTTTATAAGTTAAGTAAAGATAGTGATTATATTAAAACTTCTGCTATTGCTAAGAATATTGAGTTTCGAGCATCAACTAAATACGGAGAGCTAGAGATTACGATAAATTTGTCAAAACCCGAAAAAGATCCAAAAACAATTGCTGCTGAAAAATTAGTAAAAGCCACTAATTATCCCAAATGTTTACTATGTATGGAAAATGAAGGATATCAGGGGCGAATAAATTATCCAGCACGTTCGAATCATAGAATTATTCGGATGAAACTTGGTGACGAAGTATGGGGATTCCAGTATTCTCCTTACTCATACTTTAATGAGCATGCGATATTTTTGAATAGTCAACATGTACCAATGGCTATTACCTCTAAAACATTTGAACAATTATTGGAGATTGTTGATATTTTGCCAGGATATTTTGCTGGTTCAAATTCTGATCTTCCTATCTCAGGAGGCTCCATTCTTAGTCATAACCACTACCAGGGAGGGAAACATATTTTCCCAATGGAAAAAGCAAAATTTGAGAGTGAATTTCGTTTTAAAGACTTTGAGGATGTTAATGCTGGTATTGTAAAATGGCCAATGTCAGTAATTAGGTTACAAAGTGAAAATAAAAATCGCTTGTTAGATTTAGCTACTAAAATTCTAAATAAGTGGAGAGAATATTCAGATTTAGAAGTAGACATCATTGCTATGACTGAAGATGTCCCACACCATACGGTGACTCCTATTGCTCGTAAAGTGGACGGGAGATATGAATTAGATATTGTTCTAAGAGATAATCATACTACTGAACAATACCCAGATGGTGTTTTCCATCCTCATCAAGATGTACAACATATTAAAAAGGAAAATATCGGATTAATCGAAGTGATGGGACTTGCGATATTACCACCTCGTTTGAAACCAGAGTTAGAAGAAGTTGGAAAATATCTTTTAGGAGAGGAAAACGCAATTGCGGATTATCATTTAGAATGGGCTGACCAATTGAAAGAAAAATATCCTCGCATTAATAAAGAAGAGGTTAATAGCGTAGTTCAACACGAAGCAGGACAAGTGTTTGCGAGAGTTCTGGAAGATGCAGGAGTTTATAAGAATACACCGTCTGGGCATGAAGCGTTTATGAGATTTGTTAAGTCGGTTGGAATTAATTAGGAGGAAACCCAAATGGCAATATTGGTAACAGGCGGAGCTGGTTATATTGGTAGCCATACCGTAGTAGAATTACTAAATTTAGGAAAGGAAGTCATCATTGTCGACAACCTTTCGAACTCTAGCATCTTGGTGCTAGACCGTATTGAAGCAATTACAGGAATACGTCCCGTGTTTTACGAATTAGATGTTTGTGATAAACAAGCATTGAGAAAGGTATTTGAACAAGAATCGATTGATGCTGCAATTCATTTTGCAGGTTATAAAGCTGTCGGAGAATCCGTGCAAAAGCCTGTGATGTACTACAAAAATAATATTATGAGTACATTAGCACTTGTTGAAGTGATGTCAGAATTTAATGTTAAAAAGATTGTCTTTTCTTCAAGTGCGACTGTATATGGAATTAACAATCAGTCACCCCTAATTGAGACGATGGAAACAAGTGCGACAAATCCTTATGGGTATACGAAAGTGATGCTTGAACAAATTTTAAAAGATGTTCATGTGGCAGATTCAGAATGGAGTATTGCGTTGCTTCGTTATTTCAATCCAATTGGTGCTCATGAGTCTGGTTTGATTGGGGAAGATCCCTCAGGAATTCCTAACAACTTGATGCCCTATATTGCACAAGTAGCGGTAGGTAAGTTGTCAGAGCTAAGTGTGTTCGGAAATGATTATGATACGCTTGACGGTACTGGTGTGCGTGATTATATCCATGTAGTAGATTTAGCAATAGGACATATAAAAGCTTTAGAAAAAGTATCTGAAAAAACAGATGTTTATATCTATAACCTAGGCTCGGGAGAAGGCACTAGTGTATTACAACTTGTAAATACATTTGAAAGTGTTAATAAGATCCCTATTCCTTATAAAATAGTTCCAAGACGTTCAGGAGACGTTGCAACTTGTTATGCAAATGCAGACAAAGCATATAAGGAATTAAATTGGAGGACAACAAAATCGATTGAAGACATGTGTAGAGATACATGGAATTGGCAATCAAAAAATCCCAATGGCTATAATTGATGATACTGTTTATATGAGTGCTGTATTTTGGAAAAATTACTTAACCTTTTAATGAAATGCATATTTAATGAAAGATAAATTTTTTTAAAAAAATGTTTGAAAGCGCTTGACAAAGGAAACGGTTTCATTGTATAATGTAAACAAGATGACACCGATGTCAAATATAAAAAAGAAGGTCTTTATATGAAAAACTTAACAAAAATTAAGTTCAAAGAGAATGGGGAATTTAATCATTTCCCTGGGAATACAGTTGTAGCAAATCTTTATACTAAACAAGATTTGATGGAAGTTGTTGATATTATTCAATCACGTTATAGAGAATTACCATTTATCGATAAGTTTACTTTAACTCCAAGGAATTCTATTCACATGACTGTAATTGAATTGTTGTGCCATGAAAATCGTGAAACGGAGTTTTGGAGCAGTAATCTTCCTCTAGATACACCTTTACAGGAAATACATGATTACTTTGCTAAACAACTTGAAATTTTTCCATTGTTGGATGAAGAAATTCATATGCGTGTAACTGAAATGGGAAAACAAAACATACTAGTTGAACCTGCAGACGAAGCTTCTGCAAAGAGATTAGAAGAAATTCGTACTTATGTCTCAGAAAAAGCAGGTGTTCGTTTCCCTAATCATGATAGATATCAATTCCATATTTCAATTGGGTATCTTCGGATTCCTCTAACCGAAGAGGAGGAAGAAGAGTTTACTAAAGTCAGAGCAGAATTAACTGAAATTTTATTAGAGAAGATTCCAACTATTACTGTAAACCGTATTGACTATACTGTATTTGAAGATATGAGACAATTTGTTCCATATCACGAAAAATTTAAATAAAATAATAAAAAAGGAGAACTTATCATGAAAAAAATGAAAGTTTGGTCTACTGTACTTGCAACGGGAGTTGCTCTTACTACACTTGCTGCTTGCTCTGGAGGTTCAAATTCTACGACTGCTTCTTCATCTGAAGAAAAAGCTGATAAAAGTCAAGAACTAGTAATCTATTCGAACTCAGTCTCAAATGGTCGTGGTGATTGGTTAACTGCTAAAGCAAAAGAAGCTGGTTTTAATATCAAAATGGTTGATATCCCTGGCGCTCAATTAGCAGACCGTGTTATTGCTGAGAAGAATAATGCAGTTGCAGATATGGTATTTGGAATTGGTGCTGTTGATTCAAATAAAATTAGAGATCAAAAATTACTAGTACAGTACAAGCCTAAATGGTTAGATAAAATTGATCAATCTTTATCAGATAAAGATAATTATTATAATCCTGTGATTGTTCAACCATTAGTTTTAATTGGGGCGCCTGATGTAAAAGAAATGCCTAAAGATTGGACTGAATTAGGTAGTAAGTATAAAGGTAAATATTCAATTTCTGGTCTTCAAGGTGGTACAGGACGGGCAATTCTAGCAAGTATCTTAGTTCGATACCTTGATGATAAAGGTGAATTAGGTGTTTCCGAAAAAGGTTGGGAAGTAGCAAAAGAATATTTGAAAAATGCATACACTCTTCAAAAGGGAGAAAGTTCAATTGTTAAGATGTTAGACAAAGAAGATCCAATACAATATGGAATGATGTGGGGTTCTGGTGCATTAGTTGGACAAAAAGAACAAAATGTTGTTTTCAAAGTTATGACTCCTGAGATTGGTGTACCATTTGTAACTGAACAAACTATGGTTTTAAGCACTAGTAAAAAACAAGCGTTAGCTAAAGAATTTATTGATTGGTTTGGTCAATCAGAAATTCAAGTAGAATATAGTAAGAACTTTGGATCTATTCCTGCAAATAAAGATGCCCTCAAAGATCTACCAGAAGATACTAAGAAATTTGTTGATCAAGTGAAACCACAAAATATTGACTGGGAAGCTGTTGGAAAGCATTTGGATGAATGGGTAGAAAAAGCTGAATTAGAATACGTACAATAAGAAATAAGAGTTAATTTTTATGTCCAAGTCTCTCTATTATTTCTAAATTTATGGAAGAAATAAAGAGAGGCTTTTGGTTTAGTAATAGAGGGAGTTAGTGAGATGATTAAATTTGATAATATTCAAATTAAATATGGTGATTTTGTTGCAATTGATAATCTGAATTTAGATATACATGAAGGGGAATTTTTTACATTTCTTGGGCCTTCAGGATGTGGTAAATCAACTACTTTGAGAGCATTGGTAGGTTTTCTAGATCCATCATCAGGAAGTATTGAAGTTAATGGAACAGATGTCACTCATTTGGAACCTGAAAAGCGTGGAATTGGTATTGTATTTCAATCTTATGCGCTATTTCCAACTATGACTGTTTTTGATAATATTGCATTTGGTTTAAAAGTTAAGAAGGTAGCTCCAGATGTTATTAAAGCTAAAGTATCAGCAGTAGCAGCAAAAATTAAGATCTCTGATCAACAGTTACAGCGTAATGTATCAGAATTATCTGGGGGTCAACAACAAAGGGTAGCATTGGCTCGTGCTCTGGTTCTTGAACCTAAAATTCTTTGTCTAGATGAACCATTGTCAAACCTTGACGCAAAATTACGTGTAGATTTGAGAAAAGAGTTGAAAAGACTTCAAAAAGAGTTAGGTATTACTACTTTATATGTTACTCATGACCAAGAGGAAGCCTTAACTTTATCTGATAGAATTGCAGTCTTTAACAATGGATACATCGAACAGGTCGGTACACCTGTAGAGATTTATCATAATTCTCAAACTGAATTTGTATGTGATTTTATTGGCGATATTAATGTTTTGACCGATGAAACAGTCCACGAAGTATTACTTAAAAATGCAAGCGTTTTCTTAGAAGATAAAAAAGGATACATTCGATTAGAGAAAGTTCGATTCAATCGTGAAACTGAACAAGATTTCATTCTAAAAGGAACAATTATTGATGTTGAGTTTTCTGGAGTTACAATTCACTATACAATAAAAGTTTCTGAAAGTCAGATTCTTAATGTAACAAGTATTGATAGTCAGGCTGCTATTAGATCTGTCGGAGAAAGTGTGGACTTATTTATCACACCATCAGACGTTCTGCAATTTTAAGGAGGTGCAGTATGCGTCATAAATTAAATTTAAAAGATTGGCTTATTCGTTTAGGGTTAATCTGGTTCCTAGTAACATTTATTATTTATCCAAACTTTGATCTAGTAGTGAATGTATTTGTAAAAGGAGGAGAATTTTCCCTTGAAGCTGTACATCGTGTTCTAAAATCTGAGAGGGCACTTCAGAGTATTATGAACAGTTTTAAGTTAGCATTTTCACTCATTATTACAGTTAATGTCGTAGGTATTCTTTGTGTTCTATTTACAGAGTACTTTGATATTAAAGGTGCTAAAATTTTAAAATTAGGCTATATGACCTCTTTAATTTATGGAGGAGTGGTTTTAGCGACTGGATATAAATTTGTCTATGGTCCTTATGGATTGATAACAAAATTTTTACAAAATGTTATCCCTTCTTTAGACCCTAACTGGTTTATTGGGTATGGTGCAGTCTTATTCATTATGACATTTTCAGGAACTGCTAATCATACATTGTTTTTAACAAATACAATTCGAAGCGTTGACTATCACACTATTGAGGCTGCACGAAATATGGGAGCAAAACCATTTACTGTTTTCCGAAAAGTAGTGTTACCAACCTTAATTCCAACTCTATTTGCACTTACTATTATGGTTTTTCTTAGTGGTTTGTCTGCAGTAGCAGCACCCATGATTGTTGGTGGTAAAGGATTTCAAACTATAAATCCAATGATTATTACATTTGCAGGGATGGGGAATTCTCGTGATTTAGCTGCCTTACTTGCAATTATTTTAGGTATTGCAACTACAATTTTGCTTACTATCATGAATAAGATAGAAAAAGGTGGAAATTATATTTCTATCTCTAAGACTAAAGCGCCTCTTAAAAAACAAAAAATTGCATCTAAGCCTTGGAATATCATTGCTCACATTGTAGCATATGGATTGTTCACAGTTTTCATGCTTCCACTAATTTTTATAGTATTATACTCATTTACAGATCCAGTTGCAATTCAAACAGGTAACTTAACATTATCAAACTTTACTTTAGAAAATTATCGCTTATTCTTTAGTAATAGTGCGGCATTCTCTCCATTCTTGGTCAGCTTTATTTATTCTATTATCGCTGCGACAACAGCAACAATTCTCGCAGTTATATTTGCTCGAGTTGTCAGAAAACATAAAGCTCGCTTTGATTTCTTATTTGAATATGGTGCTCTACTTCCTTGGTTACTACCAAGTACACTTTTAGCAGTAAGTTTATTATTTACTTTTAATCAGCCACAATTTCTTGTCTTGAATCAGATTTTGGTAGGTAGTTTGGTAATTCTACTTATTGCATATATAGTTGTAAAAATCCCATTTTCTTATAGAATGGTACGTGCTATTTTATTTAGTGTTGATGATGAGATGGAAGATGCAGCAAGAAGTATGGGTGCTTCACCTTTTTATACTATGATGAAGGTTATCATTCCATTTATTTTACCGGTTGTTCTCTCTGTTATTGCTTTAAACTTTAACTCTTTATTAACTGACTTCGACTTATCTGTATTTCTTTACCATCCATTAGCTCAACCGCTGGGTATAACTATTCGTTCAGCAGGTGATGAAACAGCAACTTCAAATGCTCAAGCACTTGTGTTCGTTTATACTATTGTATTAATGATAATTTCTGGTTCTGTATTATACTTTACTCAGAGACCAGCTAGTAGAAAAAGGAAATAATAATGCAGGCAACAAGCTTAGGACTATCATATATCGAAATTGTATTAAGAATTGTACTTTCATTAGTTATTGGTGGAGTAATTGGTTTAGAGAGAGGAAGTAAATCTCAACCAGCAGGTATTCGTACACATAGTATTGTTTGTCTGGCTGCATGTTTAATTATGATGACTAATGAGTATGTATCTTATAAATTTGGTACAGGAGATCCTACACGCTTAGGTGCGCAAGTTATATCAGGTGTTGGTTTTCTTGGGGCTGGAACAATACTTATTACAGATAAAAAGAAAATAACTGGTTTAACAACTGCAGCCGGAATATGGGCTTCAGCTGGAATCGGTCTAGCTATAGGTGTTGGTTTTTATGAAGGAGCCGTACTAGGAGCAGTGTCTGTTTGGAGTGTTATAACTATGTTCCAACCTTTAAAAAAATATCTTCAAAGTCGTTCAAAGATAATAGAATTGTATATCGTTGTTAGATCTACAGAGGCATATAATCGGGTACTAGTATACTGTGCTGAGAATGGCATTAGAATGACTGATTCTAGAACTGCATTTGGAGATGTTAATTCAGAAAGAATTGAATATTTTGATGTTCCAGAAAAAAAAATAGCATCATTTATTACTCTAGAACTATCAGGAAGATTTGAACATCTTCGTTTGATGGAAGAAATTGCTAATATTGTAGGTGTTATTTATGTCGAAGAAATTAGCTGAAATTTAGTAAACAAAGGGACAGATGTTTTTGTCCTTTTGTTTTTTAGATGTTTTAATCATCTAATTTTTGAGTAGATTTTTGCTCTGAGGTTTTTATGAAAGATTATAAAATCTATTTTGATTTAGGTAAAATAGAATATTTTGATAATAATTGTTTGATACAAGTATACAAATTTATTTCTTTTTATGATATTTGTGAAATGGTGTTTCCCTTTCATTTACCTCCAAATGAGTTGATAACAAATGTTATTTTTAAAGAAAAAATTAAGTCTATGTTAGAATGTTACATTGACAGGCTTTTATATATTTTTATAAATCCTACAATTTTTACTGAAAAAGTTAATCTACAATTTTATGGTAGTTTTTTCTCATATGAATTTATTTGTCGTGAAGTTGGAAACATTCTTAAAAATAAAGGTGTGAAATGCAATTTAAACTTTTTTGAAGGGGAAGAATATTTGTAAAATCAATTTTGTGAATTTGTGGATCTTAAATAATTTACTAAATTCTCTTGTTAAAAAAAATTAAATATTGTATAGTAATATTAGAATGTTCGTAATGGAGGACTGAAATGAAAAATATAAATGGGAAAAAGGTAACTATTTATGATATTGCACGTTTATCAGGTTTTTCTCCAAAAACAGTTTCACGAGTTATTAATGGTGGAGTAAATGTTAAAGAAGAAACTTATCAAGCGATTCAAAAAGTTATAGAAGAATTGTCGTATATTCCAAATGCATATGCAAGAAATTTAACTAAAAAAGAAGCTATAAATATATTGATTTCTGTAAAAAAAATCGACTCTTTTCCTTTAATTTGGTTCCAAACTTTATTAGATAAAGTTTTACAAACTTGTAAAGAGTATGGTGTTAACGCTATTGTTGAATATTTTAGTGAAGAGGATACAATTAGTAATTCAATAATCTCGAGTACAGGAAGTTTGATAGATGGTGTAATAGTATTTTATGAAAGTAAAGAAGATATTCGGATTAATTACTTACAAAAGAATAAAATTCCATTCATAGTTTTTGGAGAATCTAGAACACCTAATGTTGTGTATGTTTCTAACAACAATTTTCAGGCCACTTATGACATGATGAAATTAGTATCAAAAGAAAACATTAATAGTATGTGGTTACTTATGGGAGGAGAATCCCTTGTTAATATTGATCGAGAGAGAGGGGTTCGTGCTTTTTTAAATGATAAAAACTATGAAATGGATTTGAAAGTTGTATATGGTCTAACTACAATAGATTCGGTTTATTCATATGCTACAAGACATCTATCTAATCAAAATTATCCTGATTTGATTTTTGTATCCGGTGATGAGAAAGTACAGGGATTGATTCGTTCTTGCTATGAGAAGGAAATTACCATTCCTGATGATATTTCAATAATCGGATTTGACAATATTCCAATTTCTCAATATTATACTCCAGCTTTATCTACAATTTCTCCTAATTATGTTAAATTAGCTCAAGAAATGATTGAAGGGGTATTAGCAATTATAAAGGGGGAAAGTGTCACATCTGTTGAAGTTTCTACTAAACTTGTTAGGAGACAGAGTTTCTAGTATTGTTTAATTCTTGAAAATCCTAATGGAAAAGATGGAGTGTTCTAAAGTAAGTTCTGTTTAGCATCTATTCAGTTTCTATTGAGTTGGATCCAATTTCCAACAAGTGGGACATTTTCACGTTCGATTTACTAAAGACATTATCACATTCGAATCACACATCTTTCAAAAAAATCGTAAAAAAGTCTTGACAAAGAAAAAACAAAGTATTAAAATAAGTTCAACAAATCAGAAAAGTAACTATTTTTGATCTTCAGGGAGCCTGTGGTGATTGTGAACAGGTGGTTGAAAGTAGTGAAAGTGGGCTGATTTTAAAAATGAATTTGAAACAATGAAAATTCGGTGCGCACACCTTACAGTGCAACTTGTTGTTAGACAAGGCAGAGATGTAAAGGGATAGTCCCTTTATAATTGAGGTGGCACCGCGTTACCAACGCCCTCACATGGAAGTATATTCTGTGTGTGGGCTTTTTTCTATCCGTCGTTTTGTTTATCTTTTATTAGGGTGTTAAGTCGCTTTGATGAACTTGAGTTCTATCTGCAGCTCCTTCCTACTACTAAAAGCAAACAAAAAGGCCGGATTCATACAGAAAGAGGAAAAATTTTATGACAACTAAAGGTTATTTTGGACAATTTGGTGGTAGTTTTGTACCGGAGCCGATTCAGGCTTTGTTAGATGAGTTGGAAGTGACATTTGACAAGTATAAGGATGATCCAGAATTTTTGGCAGAATTTCGCCATTACTTAAAGGACTATTCAGGTCGCGAAACACCGCTCTATTTTGCGGAAAGTTTGACAGACCACTTAGGTGGCGCTAAGATTTATCTCAAGCGCGAAGACCTGAACCACCTTGGTTCTCACAAGCTCAACAACGTTTTAGGACAAATCCTTCTTGCCAAACGTATGGGCAAAAAACGAGTGATTGCGGAAACAGGAGCTGGTCAGCACGGTGTTGCGACAGCAGCGGCTGCAGCCAAGTTTGGGATGGCCTGTGATGTCTACATGGGAGCAGAGGATGTGGAACGTCAACGTCTCAATGTTTTCCGTATGGAGATGATGGGAGCAACTGTTCATGCAGTTGAAACGGGAACACGAACTCTTAAGGATGCGGTTGATGCAGCCTTTGGAGCATGGATGAATGACCTTGAAGCCTTCTATGTTCTGGGATCTGCTGTAGGTCCTCACCCTTATCCTACAATTGTTCATGAATTCCAAAAGGTCATCAGTGAAGAATCTCGCCGTCAAATCTTAGAAAAAGAAGGCCGTTTACCAGACTACGTTATTGCCTGTGTAGGTGGTGGTTCCAATGCCATTGGTGCTTTTTCACTGTATGTGGCTGATGAAGAAGTTAAATTGGTTGGGGTCGAAGCTGCTGGTCATGGACTTGACACAGACAAGCACGCAGCTACTATGACAAAAGGTAGTATCGGAATTGTCGACGGCATGAAGACCTATGCAGTCTTTAAGGAAGATGGAGAGCTAGCTCCAGTTTACTCTATCTCAGCTGGTTTGGACTATCCAGGGGTTGGTCCAGAACACGCCTACTTTAAAGATTCTGGCCGCGTAGAATATGTGGCAGCGACAGATGAAGAAGCGGTTCAAGCCTTGCTCCTTCTTAGTAAGACAGAAGGAATTATCCCAGCGATTGAAAGTTCGCATGCCATCGCAGAAGCAGTTAAACGTGCACCGAAACTAAGTAAAGATGAGATTATCATCATCAATGTCTCTGGTCGTGGAGACAAGGATGTAGCTGCTATTGCAGACTATCTTGAAGCTAAAAAATAAGAGATGGAAAAATTACAGTCTTTTCTCTCACAGAGAGCTTGTGGTTACTGGAAACAAGCAGAGAAAGCTGTAAGGTTGGGTCCATCTGAAACGAGAGAAGAAAACATAATTCTCAAGGGAGTGCCCTTTATCGCACAGCCTGTTACAGGAGGTTTCTGAGACAGGAATGAGAGATAGGAGAAATCCTATAATTGAGGTGGCACCGCGAATTTCGTCCTCACGCAAGTTATTTTGCGTGGGGATTTTTATATGTCTATTATAGGTTCAGCTGTTTAGTTTTAAATTATTGTTCATTATTAAATAGATTGCTACAAAAAATTTGCGAACGAAGTGAGCTTTTAAAAGATATTTCCCGCCATAGTGGTATCCTATAGAAGCAAATATGCTTCTATAGGACGGAATTTTTGAGAGTAAAATAGTTCGGGGAACTATTTTAGCCTGAGCCTAGAAATGAATGAGCGAGGAGCTCAAAAATTAGGTCTTTCATTTCATGAATTTCTAAAATCATCCACTGGATAATTTTACCTCCCGTCCGCACTATTTAAGGGAAATAGAAAAAGATAAAAAATTAAAAATAAGGAACTGAAAGGGAAAATACAATGGAACGAATCATTCATGGAGATGTCTTATCACCAATCTTGGCTTATATGCGCCTAAAGGGGCAACACAAGGTTATTTTAGAAAGTATTCCGAGAGACAAGGAAACAGCTCGTTTTTCTATCCTAGCCTATAATCCTGTTTTTGAGATTAAGTTTGAAAATGGGGTCCTTTATCAAAATGGGCAAGTGATTGATCGTGATCCCTTGGATTTTCTTTATGAAGTGACTCATAAGAGCCAACACCATTCAGACCTCCCTTTTGGTGGGGGAGCCATTGGATTTGTTGGCTACGATATGATTTCGCTTTATGAAGAAATTGGTCAAATCCCTCAAGATACAATTGGGACTCCAGACATGCATTTCTTTGTCTATGAGAGTTACATGGTCTTTGACCACAAGAAGGAAAAAATTCATGTCATCGAGGATGCTCTCTATAGTGAGCGTAGTCAAGAAGACTTGGAAAAAGCCTTAAACCAAGTGCTTGAGGAATTACGCATTCCTGCTACAAATGAATTTGAAGACTTGGATCTATCTCCGTTAGATTTCAAACCCCATATCGCTCCTCAGAAGTTTGAGGAAATGGTGGAAACAGCTCGTGACTTGATTCGTAATGGTGATATGTTCCAATGTGTACTCAGCCAGCGTTTCTCAGCAGAAGTTACTGGAAATCCATTTGACTTCTACAGAAATCTCCGCGTGACTAATCCTTCTAATTACCTTTATTTCTATGATTTTGAGGATTATCAAATCATCGGTGCCAGTCCAGAAAGTTTAGTTTCAGTTAAAAATGGCATCGTGACAACTAATCCGATTGCAGGTACGCGACCAAGAGGAGCTACAGATGAAGAAGACAAGGCTTTGGCGACAGACCTACTTTCGGATGAGAAGGAAACAGCAGAGCATCGGATGTTAGTAGACTTGGGTCGTAACGATATCGGCCGCATCTCTGAAACGGCAAGTGTCCAAGTCACTAAGTATATGGAAGTGGAGCTTTTCCGTTATGTCATGCATTTGACCAGTGTGGTCAAGGGGCGTTTGCTTCCAGAACTCACTGCTATGGATGCCTTGAAAGCAACACTTCCTGCTGGAACTGTTTCTGGAGCACCAAAAATTCGAGCTATGAGACGCATCTATGAACTGGAAACAGAAAAACGGGGCGTATACGCAGGAGCAATCGGCTACTTGTCTGCGACGGGTGATATGGACTTCGCTATTGCCATCCGAACTATGATTCTCAAAAATCCAACAGCCTATGTGCAGGCTGGGGCAGGGATTGTCTACGACTCTATTGCCCAAAACGAATACCAAGAAACCATTAACAAAGCAAAATCTATGACTAGAATTGGAGAACTAAGACCATGATTTTATTGATTGACAACTATGATTCTTTTACCTATAACTTGGCCCAATACATTGGGAATTTTGCAGAAGTTCAGGTTTTGAGAAATGATGATCCCAAGCTGTATGAAGAAGCTGAAAAAGCAGATGGTCTGGTCTTTTCTCCTGGTCCCGGTTGGCCAGTTGATGCTGGTAAGATGGAAGACATGATTCGTGATTTTGCTGGCAAGAAGCCGATTCTTGGGATTTGTTTGGGCCACCAAGCCATTGCAGAAGTCTTTGGTGGTAAGCTAGGTTTGGCTCCTAAAGTCATGCATGGAAAGCAGAGCAATATCAGCTTTGAAGCGCCATCTGTTTTGTATCAAGGTATCGAGGATGGTCGTGCGGTCATGCGTTATCACAGTATTTTGATTGAGGAAATGCCAGAAGACTTTGAAGTGACAGCTCGTTCGACTGATGACCAAGCTATCATGGGAATTCAACACAAAAACCTACCGATTTATGGATTCCAGTACCATCCAGAGAGTATCGGAACGCCAGATGGCTTGTCTTCTATTCGGAATTTTATCGAGAAGGTTGTAAAGTGAGGAAACTAGGATGAAAGAGATTATTGAAAAACTAGCAAAATTTGAAAATTTATCAGGTGTGGAAATGACGGATGTCATTGAGCGTATCGTAACTGGCCGTGTAACGGAGGCGCAGATTGCTTCTCTCCTTTTGGCCCTTAAGATGAAGGGGGAAACACCTGAAGAACGCACAGCCATTGCACAAGTCATGAGAGGGCATGCCCAACATATTCCAACTGAGATTCATGATGCCATGGACAACTGTGGTACAGGTGGAGACAAGTCCTTCAGCTTTAATATTTCGACAACTGCAGCCTTTGTATTGGCTGGTGGTGGTGTTCACATGGCAAAACACGGTAACCGTTCAATTTCTTCTAAATCTGGCTCTGCAGATGTCCTAGAAGCCTTGGGTATCAATTTAGATCTCAAACCAGCTGAACTTGGTAAGGTCTTTGATAAAACTGGAATCGTCTTTCTCTTTGCTAAAAATATGCATCCAGCTATGAAATACATCATGCCAGCTCGTTTGGAACTAGGAATTCCAACGATCATGAACTTGACTGGTCCCCTGATTCACCCAATGGCCTTGGAAACACAGCTTCTTGGTATTAGTCGTCCAGAACTTCTAGAAAGTACAGCTCAGGTTTTGAAAAACATGGGTCGCAAACGCGCTATCGTAGTAGCTGGACCAGAAGGACTAGATGAAGCTGGCTTGAACGGAACAACTAAGATTGCTCTTCTTGAAAATGGAGAAATCACCTTGTCGAGCTTTACTCCAGAAGATTTGGGGATGGAACGCTACGCTATCGAAGATATTCGTGGAGGGAATGCTCAGGAAAATGCAGAAATTTTGCTCAGCGTTCTCAAGAACGAACCAAGTCCATTCTTGGAAACTACAGTTTTGAATGCTGGTCTTGGTTTCTATGCTAATGGTAAGGTAGATAATATCAAGGATGGAGTTGCCTTAGCTCGTCAAGTCATTGCTAGTGGCAAGGCTCTTGAAAAACTCAGACTGTTACAGGAGTACCAAAAATGAGTCAGGAATTTTTAGCACGAATCTTGGAGCAAAAGGCGCGTGAGGTTGAGCAGATGGAGCTGGAGGAAATCCAGCCCCTGCGCCAGACCTATCGCTTGGCTGACTATCTAAAACAACACCAAGACCGTTTACAGGTAATCGCTGAGGTCAAGAAAGCTAGCCCTAGTTTGGGAGATATCAATCTCGATGTGGATATTGTGCAACAGGCCCAGACTTATGAAGCGAACGGCGCAGTGATGATTTCGGTTTTGACAGATGAAGTCTTCTTTAAAGGGCATTTGGATTATCTAAAAGAGATTTCCAGTCAGGTAGAGATTCCGACGCTCAACAAGGACTTTATCATCGATGAAAAGCAAATCATCCGCGCCCGCAATGCTGGTGCGACAGTTATCTTACTCATTGTGGCAGCCTTGCCAGAAGAACGTCTTAAGGAACTTTATGACTATGCGACAGAGCTTGGTCTGGAAGTCTTAGTGGAGACTCACAATCTAGCTGAACTAGAGGTAGCTCACCGCCTTGGAGCTAAAATTATCGGTGTCAATAATCGCAACTTGACCACCTTTGAAGTTGACTTGCAGACCAGTGTAGATTTGGCTAAACATTTCAAAGCTGATTGCTTGTACATTTCTGAATCTGCTATTTTCACAGGGCAGGATGCGGAACGAGTAGCACCATACTTTAACGGAATTTTGGTAGGGACAGCTCTTATGCAGGCAGAAGATGTAGCCCAGAGAATCAAGGAGTTGCAGATTGACAAAGGTTAAAATTTGCGGATTATCTACCAAAGAAGCGGTGGAAACAGCCGTTTCAGCAGGAGCAGACTACATCGGTTTTGTCTTCGCACCTAGTAAAAGACAGGTGACCTTGGATCAGGCTACTGAGCTGGCAAAGCCCATTCCTGCTAATGTTAAGAAGGTTGGCGTATTTGTTTCACCAAGTCGGGCAGAATTGCTAGAAGCGATTGAAAAAGTTGGCTTGGACTTGGTTCAAGTTCACAGTCAGGTGGCAGATGATTTGTTTGAGAATTTGCCTTGTGCCAGTATTCAGGCTGTGCAGGTAGATGGAGAGGGTCATGTACCCAATTCTCAGGCAGATTATCTCCTCTTTGATGCCCCTGTGGCTGGGAGTGGCCAGACCTTTGATTGGGGTCAACTGAATACGATTGGACTAACTCAGCCTTTCTTTATCGCAGGTGGGCTTAATGAAGACAATGTCGTAAAAGCAATTCAACATTTTACTCCCTATGCAGTAGATGTATCGAGCGGAGTGGAGACAGATGGACAAAAAGATCATGAAAAGATTAGAAGATTTATAGAGAGGGTAAAGAATGGCATATCAAGAACCAAATAAAGATGGATTTTACGGAAAATTCGGTGGACGTTTCGTCCCAGAAACATTGATGACAGCAGTTTTGGAGTTGGAGAAGGCCTATCGTGAAAGTCAGGCAGACCCAAGTTTCCAAGAGGAATTAAACCAACTCTTGCGCCAGTATGTGGGGCGTGAAACTCCTCTTTACTACGCAAAAAACTTGACCCAGTATATTGGCGGAGCCAAGATTTATCTTAAACGTGAAGACCTTAACCATACAGGGGCCCACAAGATTAACAATGCCTTGGGACAAGTTCTTCTGGCTAAACGCATGGGTAAAAAGAAAATTATCGCTGAAACAGGTGCTGGTCAGCACGGTGTGGCAACTGCAACTGCTGCAGCCCTCTTTAACATGGAATGTACTATCTACATGGGTGAGGAAGATGTCAAACGCCAAGCCCTCAATGTGTTCCGTATGGAGCTTTTGGGAGCTAAGGTTGAGGCAGTGACAGACGGTTCGCGCGTGCTCAAAGATGCGGTCAATGCAGCTCTTCGTTCATGGGTGGCTAATATCGATGATACCCACTATATCCTTGGTTCTGCCTTGGGGCCACATCCTTTCCCAGAAATCGTTCGTGACTTCCAAAGTGTCATCGGTCGAGAGGCTAAACAACAGTACCGTGACTTAACAGGTCAAGATTTACCAGATGCCCTAGTAGCTTGTGTTGGTGGTGGTTCTAACGCTATCGGTCTCTTCCATCCATTTGTAGAAGATGAGTCAGTAGCTATGTATGGAGCTGAAGCAGCTGGACTTGGTGTAGACACAGAGCACCACGCAGCTACCTTGACCAAGGGTCGTCCTGGTGTTCTTCACGGTTCTCTCATGGATGTGCTCCAAGATGCCCATGGTCAAATTCTTGAAGCCTTCTCTATCTCAGCAGGTTTGGACTATCCTGGTATCGGTCCAGAACACTCTCACTATCATGATATCAAACGTGCCAGCTATGTTCCTGTGACAGACGAGGAAGCCTTGGAAGGGTTCCAACTCTTGTCTCGTGTGGAAGGGATTATCCCAGCCTTGGAATCTAGCCATGCCATTGCCTTTGCGGTGAAATTGGCCAAAGAACTTGGACCAGACAAGTCCATGATTGTCTGCCTATCGGGTCGTGGGGACAAGGATGTGGTTCAAGTCAAGGACCGCTTGGAAGCAGATGCAGCAAAGAAGGGAGAAGCTCATGCCTAAGACACTAACAGAAAAATTGAATGCTATCAAAGCAGCTGGAAAAGGAATTTTTGTTCCCTATATCATGGCTGGAGACCACGAGAAAGGTTTGGATGGTCTAGCTGAAACAATCCACTTTTTAGAAGATTTGGGTGTCTCTGCAATTGAAGTGGGTATTCCCTTTTCAGACCCTGTTGCAGATGGACCTGTTATCGAAGAAGCAGGATTACGCAGTCTAGCTCACGGGACTTCTACCCAGGCTTTGGTTGAAACCTTGAAAACCATTCAAACAGAGGTTCCGCTTGTCATCATGACCTACTTCAACCCTCTCTTTCAGTACGGTGTTGAAAACTTTGTCAAAGATTTGGCAGATACAGCAGTTAAGGGATTGATTATCCCAGACCTGCCTCATGAGCATGCCAACTTTGTAGAACCATTTTTGGCAGACACAGACATTGCCTTAATTCCCCTAGTTAGTTTGACGACAGGGATTGAGCGCCAGAAAGAATTAATTAAAGGGGCAGAAGGATTTGTCTATGCGGTTGCCATCAATGGGGTGACAGGGAAATCTGGCAATTACCGCGCAGACTTGGACAAGCACTTGGCACAATTGCATCAAGTGGCCGATATCCCAGTCTTGACAGGTTTTGGCGTATCTAGTCAAGCCGATGTAGAACGCTTCAATGCAGTGTCAGATGGCGTTATCGTCGGTTCAAAAATCGTAAAAGCTCTCCATGAAGGAGAGTCGATTGAGGACTTTATCAAACAAGCAGTAGCTTACCAAAAATAATCATGCAAGCAGCAAGTAAGAGGAAAGGCACGAAAGGAAGTCTTTCCTTTTTCTTTTGCAGGAGAAAGGCTAGAATTCCCATCGCAGAAGCAAACTGAATCAAGATGAGTAATTCTGTTGCGCTAAAGACGAGAGCACAAGAAGCTAAAAAGAGAAAATCCCCTGCGCCCATGCGGATATCGATAAAATGAGCCAAAAAGCCAAGAGCAAGGAAAAAGACCATGACCAGATTCCAGCCAGAGGAAGCCATGAGGATTAGGTGGAAAGTCATCCAGACCAGTAGGGGATATTCCTGATGGCGAAAGTCGTAGATGCTCAAGGTCAAACCAGCAGTGATTAGGATGACTTGCCCCAAGGAAAGCAATTCCCAAGACCAAGCCAGAAAGAGGAGTCCTAAGCCTAGTTCAAAGAGGGCATACCAGACAGGATATGTAGCCTTGCAGTAGCGACAGCGAAAGCGATTGAAGACCTGCGAGAGAATCGGAATCAAATCTAAGGGACGCAAGGGAGTCTGACAGGAATCGCAGTGACTAGCCGGGCGGATAATGGATTGCTCAGGAAAACGGTCGATGACCAAACCAAGAAAGGAAGCGAGAATGCTCCCGACAAGAAAAAAATAAAAATCAATCATACTTATCTATTCGTAAAAAATGGGAGAAGTAGTATAATGGAGAAACATAAACAAGATAGTGAGGTCAAGATGACAATTCGTTTTGAAGAAAATGTGAGCACAGAAAACGCTCAGCTCGTATGCCAATGGTCCAACTCCCTTGGCAAAGTCTTTCAAGAACAATGGATGGGACCAAGGATTCCTTTTCCACTGACCCTTCAAGACTTGCAAGACTTGGAAGGAGTCTTTTCAATCTTTGAAGGACAAGAGTTTGTGGGGCTTATCCAGAAAATCAGGCTAGAAGACAGTAATCTTCATATCGGGAGATTTTTTATCAATCCCCAGAAACAGGGGCAAGGCTTAGGTAGCCAGGCTTTAAGGAAATTTGTTAGTTTGGCCTTTGACAGTGGAGACATAGATAGTATTTCTTTAAATGTCTTCGAAGCAAATCAAGCAGCTCAGCACCTTTATCAAAAAGAAGGATTTGAAATCGTTAAAACCATTGAAGCACCTGTACGAAAATACGTTATGAAAAAGTTTAGATAGAAAGCAAAAAGCCTTGGTTCCCAAAGCTTTTTTAATCTTATAAACTAATTAAAACAACTCCCAGTAAGGTGTGGAATGTTTTTTAGTCTGTGTCATATAAAAATAAATAGAATGAATAGCTATAGCTAGAGCTAAAATGGTTGTAATACTTACTACTATTATAGGATTAGAAGCAAAGATTAAAGAGAGAATCAAGGCAGCCAGATAGAGTGTAGCTTGGACACAGTAGTAACTTTTCGAATAGCGAAGATAGTGTTTGTTATAGGGCCCATTTGCTAGGACAGCAGCTTGGAAGAGGCCAATTCCGATATAAAAGAAGCTGGTTGCAAAGAGAAGATTAGTTTCAGGATTCAGAAGAAAACTCATCGAAACGGTCATCATAAGAAGTCCAATGAAAATAGGATAGTGACTGTAAATTAGAAATAGTCCCTTTTGATTAGATTCTTCATCAATAGCATGGTCGAATTGAACAAAATAAAACAAGAACAGAGAAAGCATAATAATGAAATAAAGAACCGAATAAATCGAGAAATTCTCGATTGTAAAGAAGTTAACTAGCCCCATAATCATCTCTCCAAACGTAATAATGACAAGAAGGGAGATGCGCTCGATTAAATGGGGGAGAACTATCTGGAAATGATCATCTTTACTAATCGAGGTAATTGGCGTAATAAATGTTAGCAGAATACTAGCATAAAGGATATAGACTCCAATGTAAATAGGAAGAAGAGCTGCTAGATAGACTCCTAAACTTCCTAGACCTGTTATCCATAGAAAACCTTTGATACTTTCCCTATGAACATTATCGGTTGATTTTTTAAAAAACTCAACCAAATATTGAAAAAATAAGGTAAGGGTTAATGTACCAATAGCCCAACAGACATAATGAAAATATTGTTGCCAATCATCTTTAATCAAATTGGATATAAAGAGTAAAAGTCCCATATTGATAAACATGATTACCATGTTAAATAAAGAGTTCTTTCCATAGCGATTGGTATAAACGGTTTGAATCATCCAGGCATTGATGAGAAGCAAGACAGACATGAAAAAATCAAGCAAAGAATTCCAAGTCAAAATACCGTTATGAAGATGGTGAATTAAAGCAGTTACTTTTGAAATCGCAAAAACAAAAACTAGATCATAAAAAAGTTCTGAATAATTTACACGTTTATGTTTAACAAGAGTTGTCATCTTAAGACCTTTCTATTTTAGAAGTACAATTTATTATAACAGAAAATGGTAATGAGAGAAAAGAAGATGCTTAAATAACTTCATGTGACGCGAATGAACTGCGCCACAAAAGTTAGGTTTTTTCTGTCTAACTTTTAGGGTGCAGTTCAGAAGGGGTGTTTTTTCTATCGTTTTTTAGTGCTAAGACTACACAAAAAAGCCTTGATTCCAAGGCTTTTCCTGTTGTATGTAGATGCCCCCTACAGGGATCGAACCTGTGACCCACGGATTAAGAGTCCGCTGCTCTGCCAGCTGAGCTAAGGAGGCAAAGAAAAAAGCTGTATTGGTGCCGAAACTTCACGGTTTGTATTGAACCCGCGCAATTAAGCAGGTGGGCAACTCGCTCTAACTGAAGCTGTTTCCGTGTGAGACGGCCTACATGCTGTTAGAAGACTTTTGTTTCCCTAATAATACAAAAAATAGTCGGTCAACACTTAAGTGTGAAGTCGTACACCACAGCGTTTCTATGTTTATATGATACCACTTTTTCAAAAAAAATCAAGAGGAAAGTGCAATTTTTTGAAAAGGATTTCAGATTTTTCGCAAACGGTCGATGGCTTCCTTTCTTTGAGCCAAAGCCCGTTCATATTTACCAGTGTCTTCTGCTTGGAAATAGTGATGATTGCGAATTTTTTCTGGCATATAGTCTTGCTTGACCCAATTTCCAGGGTAGTTGTGTGGATAGAGATAGTCTTGGGCGTTACCCAGTTCCTTGCTTCCACTGTAATGACCATCACGCAGATGTCGTGGAATAGGCAAGTGCCCTGATGTTTTGAGGTCGGCAAGTGCCTTATCCATAGCTACATAGGCTGAGTTGGATTTTGGAGAAAGGGCCAAATCAATGACGACATTAGCAATGAGAATGCGGGCTTCTGGGAAGCCGATCTTTTGGGCAGCTTCCAGAGCAGTTACGGTATGAATCTGGGCTTCAGGATTGGCCAAACCGATATCTTCATAGGCGATAACGGTCAAGCGCCGAGCGAGACTAGGTAGGTCACCAGCCTCAATCAAGCGAGCAGCATAGTGGAGACTGGCATCGACATCCGAGCCACGGATGGACTTTTGCAGGGCTGAGAGGACGTCGTAGTGACCATCCCCATCCTTATCCATGGTAATGTAGCTCCGCTGCAGGCTATTTTCCATGATGTAGAGGGTGATGTGGCGGATGCCCTCGTCATTCTCAGGGGTAGAGAGAACTGCCAAATCCAGTGAGTTAAAGGCAGAACGAAGGTCTCCGTTTGTAGAGGTCGCAATGAAATCCAGCGCATCCTCATCTAGTTCTACTGGAAAATCAAAACCACGTTCAGGGTTATTTAGAGCTATCTGAAGAGCCTCTTTGACGTCTTGGTTAGACAGAGGTTCCAGTTCAAAAATCTGAACACGGCTACGAATGGCTGGAGTGACAGAAAAGAAAGGATTTTCAGTCGTAGCCCCAATCATGATGACCAGTCCACTTTCCAAGAGAGGCAAGAGAAAGTCTTGCTTGGTTTTGTCAAGACGATGGATTTCGTCTAGTAATAGGACGAGGCCACCTGAAAATTTAGCCTCTTCCGCAATTTCTTGGAGTCTTTTTTTACTATCTACTGTCGCATTGAAAGTTCGAAAGGCATACTTGGTCGTCCCTGCGATGGCAGAGGCAATACTGGTCTTGCCGATTCCTGGTGGTCCGTAGAGAATCATGGAGGATAGGCGATTGGCTTCCACCATGCGACGGATGATTTTTCCAGGCCCGACCAGATGCTCCTGACCGATGACTTGGTCTATGGTTTTAGGGCGCATGCGAAGCGCAAGATTGTCTGGCATAGTAGTCCTTTCTAACGTGGATTTTCTGATACATATGTGGTAAGATGGTAGTATCTATTTTAGCATATTTCCGAGCAATCGGGGCGATTAAAGAGTCGCATAGAAAGAGGACAAAATGGCAACATACGGATTTTTAGATGTTTTAGAGGAAGAGTTGGAGAAGAACTTTCCCTTTGATTTTGAGATTAGCTGGGACAAGCGCAACCACGCAGTTGAAGTGAGTTTTCTATTGGAAGCGCAAAATGCTGCAGGTGTGGAGATGGTGGACGAGGACGGAGAGATTTCATCAGATGACATTCTCTTTGAAGAAGCAGTTCTTTTCTACAATCCTGCTAAATCAACAGTCAATGCAGAAGACTATTTGACGGTTATCCCTTACCTGCCTAAAAAAGGATTTTCTCGTGAGTTTTTAGCTTATTTTGCTCTTTTCCTCAAAGATACTGCTGAGGTTGGGCTGGATGCTCTCATGGACTTTTTGGAAGACCCAGAAGCAGAAGAATTTGTCATGGAATGGAACCAAGAAGTCTTTGAAGAAGGAAAAGTTGGCTTGGAAGAGGGAGTATTTTATCCTTATCCGAGATATTAGGAGTTTGACATGGAACTAGAAATTTCTGATTTCACAGGCTGCAAGATTGCTTTGTTTTGTGGGGATAAGCTCTTGACTATCTTACGCGATGATAAGGTAAGCATTCCCTGGCCCAATATGTGGGAGTTGCCCGGTGGTGGACGTGAAGGCGATGAAAGTCCTTTTGAGTGCGTAGTGCGTGAAGTTTATGAAGAGCTGGGAATTCATCTGACTGAGGATTGTCTGATTTGGGCGAAGGTTTATCCAAGTATGGTTTTTGCGGCTAAACAATCCTTTTTTCTAGTTGGAAATTTGACACAGGAGCAGTTTGACAGTATCGTATTTGGTGATGAAGGACAGGGTTATCAGCTGATGAATGTTGAGGAATTTCTTAGTTCCAGTCAAGTTGTACCTCAGTTACAAGATAGAGTGAGAAATTATTTGGAGGAAAAGAATGATTTTTGCGATTGCAACAACCACGTTGAATAAAGAAGTTAAGCGTAAGCTAGAAACTGGACAATATTCTAGAGAGGAAGCTACATTCATTTATATAGAATATTTAAAGTTAAAGAAGGTGAGAGAAAGAGGTACGAAAGTAGTTGGGATCTCTATGGCTGTTATTTGGGGATTAATGCTTGTTTTACCCTTACTGAGTGGTGAAGGTCTCGTACTGCCCCTTTCAGTACATTTTTTATTTTTGCTACTGCTTGCAGGAATTGTTCTAATAGGTTATTATCTTATGTTTGGTATTTTTAAACAGCAGATTCATAGCGCAATGAAAGAACACTATACAGATGTGATTGAAGAATTTAAGAAATATAAGGAAAATACATAATGGAAACATGGCAAGAGTTAAAAGTTACAGTTAAGCGCGAGGGAGAGGAGTTGGTTTCCAGCCTCTTGATTGAGTTAGGAGCCCAAGGTGTTGCGATTGAAGACAGCATGGACTATGTGGGAAATGTCGACCGCTTCGGCGAGATTTTCCCAGAGGTCGAGCAGCAAGAAGAAATTGTAGTGACAGCCTACTACCCTGACACGGTGGATGTGGCAGTGGTTGAGGCGGACTTGCAGGCTCGCCTGGCAGAATTGACAGATTTTATGGATTTGGGTGAGGTCAAGATGGGGACGACTGCCTTGGCTGAGGAAGACTGGGCGGATAACTGGAAGAAATACTATGAGCCAGCTCGCATCACTCATGATTTGACCATCGTGCCATCTTGGACAGACTATGAGGCGACTGCTGGAGAAAAGATTATCAAACTGGATCCAGGCATGGCCTTTGGGACTGGGACGCATCCAACCACTAAGATGAGCCTCTTTGCCTTGGAACAGGTTCTTCGTGGTGGCGAAACGGTGCTGGATGTGGGGACTGGTTCAGGTGTCCTTTCTATCGCCAGCTCGCTTCTAGGTGCCAAGGAAATTTTCGCCTATGATCTGGATGATGTGGCGGTTCGGGTGGCTCAGGAAAATATTGAGCTCAACCCTGGCATGGAAAATATCCATGTAGCGGCTGGAGATTTGCTCAAGGGTGTGGAAATTGAGGCAGATGTGATTGTTGCTAATATCTTGGCGGATATCCTCATTCATCTGACAGAGGATGCTTATCGCTTGGTCAAGGATGAAGGCTACCTCATCATGAGTGGCATTATCAAGGACAAGTGGGACATGGTGCGCGAGTCGGCTGAGTCAGCTGGATTTTTCCTTGAAACCCACATGATTCAAGGGGAATGGAATGCCTGTGTCTTTAAGAAGACCAAGGATATTTCAGGTGTGATTGGAGGTTAGCATGCAGCAGTATTTTGTCAAGGGCAGTGCAATCTCTCCGGTCACCATCGAGGACAAGGAAACCAGCAAGCATATGTTTCAGGTCATGCGCCTGAAAGAAGAGGATGAGATAACCTTAGTCTTTGATGATGGCATCAAGCGCTTGGCGCGCGTGCTGGATGTGGAAGCACGTCAGTTTGAATTGATCCAAGAGTTAGCTGACAATGTGGAACTGCCAGTCCAAGTGACCATTGCATCTGGCTTTCCCAAGGGGGACAAGCTGGAGTTTATCACTCAAAAAGTAACCGAGCTCGGAGCCAGCCAAATCTGGGCCTTTCCTGCCGATTGGTCAGTTGCCAAGTGGGATGGCAAGAAATTGGGTAAAAAGGTTGAAAAACTAGAAAAAATCGCCCTTGGAGCAGCAGAGCAAAGCAAGCGTAATATGGTCCCAAGTATCAAGCTTTTTGAGAAGAAAGCTGACTTTCTAGCCCAACTGGATCAGTTTGACTCTATCATAGTGGCCTATGAAGAATCAGCAAAAGAGGGAGAAGCTGCTACGCTTCTGCAAGCGGTCTCTGGTCTTGAAACAGGAGCCAAATTGCTCTTTATCTTTGGGCCAGAAGGCGGTCTCTCACCTGCAGAAATCGAAAGTTTTGAAGCTAAAGGAGCAGTATTGGCAGGACTTGGTCCTCGTATTTTGCGAGCAGAAACAGCACCGCTTTATGCCTTATCAGCCCTTAGTGTTTTATTAGAATTAGAGAAGTAAGAGGAAGAAAATGGAACAAAAACACCGTTCAGAATTTCCAGAAAAGGAACTCTGGGACTTAACATCCCTATACCAAGACCGTGAGGATTTCTTGCGTGCAATCGAGAAAGCTCGCGAAGATATCAACCAATTTAGCCGTGATTACAAGGGTAATCTTCATACTTTTGAGGATTTCGAGAAGGCCTTTGCAGAATTGGAGCAAATCTACATTCAGATGAGCCATATTGGCAACTATGGCTTTATGCCTCAGACGACAGACTATAGCAATGAAGAATTTGCCAATATTGCCCAAGCTGGGATGGAATTTGAAACAGATGCCAGCGTAGCTCTGACCTTCTTTGACGACGCCTTGGTGGCTGCAGACGAGGAAGTTTTGGATCGTTTGGGAGAGTTGCCACATTTAACAGCAGCCATTCGTCAGGCCAAAATTAAAAAAGCCCACTATCTAGGGGCAGATGTGGAGAAGGCCTTGACCAATCTGGGTGAAGTATTCTACAGTCCACAGGATATTTACACCAAGATGCGAGCTGGGGACTTTGAAATGGCCGACTTTGAAGTCAATGGCAAGACCTACAAAAACAGCTTTGTCACCTATGAGAATTTCTACCAAAACCATGAGGATGCTGAGGTTCGTGAGAACTCCTTCCGTTCCTTCTCAGAAGGACTTCGTAAGCACCAAAATACGGCTGCCGCAGCCTATCTAGCCCAAGTCAAGTCTGAAAAACTCTTGGCTGATATGAAGGGCTACGACTCAGTCTTTGATTATCTTCTAGCTGAACAAGAAGTAGACCGTGCCATGTTTGATCGCCAGATTGACCTCATCATGAAGGATTTTGCGCCGGTTGCTCAGAGATACCTCAAGCATGTTGCCAAGGTAAATGGTCTTGAAAAGATGACCTTTGCAGACTGGAAATTGGACTTGGACAGCGCCTTGAATCCTCAAGTGACTATTGACGACGCCTATGATTTGGTCATGAAGTCGGTAGAGCCTTTGGGACAAGAATATTGTCAGGAAGTTGCTCGCTATCAAGAAGAGCGCTGGGTGGACTTCGCTGCCAATAGTGGCAAGGATTCTGGCGGTTATGCAGCGGATCCGTATCGCGTGCACCCTTATATCCTCATGAGCTGGACTGGTCGTTTGAGTGATGTCTATACCTTGATTCATGAAATTGGGCATTCTGGTCAATTCATCTTCTCGGATAATCATCAGAGTTATTTTAATGCTCACATGTCGACCTACTATGTCGAAGCGCCATCAACCTTCAATGAGTTGCTTTTAAGTGATTACTTGGAGCACCAGTCTGACGATCCACGTCAAAAACGCTTCGCCCTTGCCCACCGCTTAACAGACACTTACTTCCATAATTTCATCACCCACCTCTTGGAAGCAGCCTTCCAGCGTAAGGTGTATACCTTGATTGAAGAAGGAGAAACCTTCGGAGCAAGCAAACTCAACAGCATTATGAAGGAAGTTTTGACAGATTTCTGGGGAGATGCTATTGAGATCGACGATGATGCGGCTTTAACTTGGATGCGCCAAGCTCACTACTACATGGGCTTGTATAGCTACACTTACTCTGCTGGACTTGTCATCTCGACTGCTGGTTACCTCCATCTTAAAAATTCAGAAACTGGAGCTGAAGATTGGCTCAATCTCCTTAAATCAGGTGGTAGCAAGACACCACTTGAGTCAGCCATGATTATCGGTGCTGATATTTCAACAGATAAACCACTCCGTGATACCATCCAATTCTTGTCAGACACAGTTGACCAGATTATCGCCTACAGTGCCCAGTTGGGAGAGTAAATTAAAAGAGTCTGGGACAAAAGTCTAACCTTAAATAAAAAAAGCGAACAAAACGAGTTATCTGATACTCAGAATTCTGTCTTGTTCGCTTTTTTTCTAATCTATCGATTTTAAAAATTTATAATAAAGAATTCCTAAAATCAAAATTTTTTGTCCTGGCCTCTTTAATTATCCCCAAAAGCTATCTTCTTCAGCTTGATCTGAAGAGAAGAGCCAAACTTCTTTGATTTTTCCGTCTTCAATACGGAAGAGGTCAATCCCGTTCATATTGAGTTCAGTACCATCAGCACGTGTTCCAAGAAAAGTAACATTAGCTGCGATTAAATCCTTATTGTCAGAAACCCAATTTGTTACCACCTTAAAGGTTCCATTAGTTTTCTCAGCAAATGTAGCCAGGTGAGTTCCTAGCTTGTCCTTACCAACAACTGTACCAGATATACTATGAGTACCAGGTTGATGCCAGATAATATCGTCTGCCATCGTTTCAAAGACACCAGGAAAGTCACCAGCAATTAAAGCTTGATTATAAGCATTGAAAATTTCTAAGTTTGTTGACATATATATTCTCCATTTCTTTTTTATGATATAATTGTAACAGTTACAAACAAAAAAACAAGTAGCCACTTTTTTGATAGCTAGTATCAAAAGTAGTACTATTATTGATACTAAAAGATAAATTTTTTTTAAAAAATAGAAAGAAGATATTTTATGACAAATAAAGTGAGTGAGTATGGTATTTGTCCATTTGCGACAACGCAGAGGGTTTTAACTGGGAAATGGGCACTGGTAATCATTTATCAGTTGAGTACGGGTACCAAACGATTTAAAGAATTGCAGAGATTATTGCCTGGGATTACTCAAACTATTTTGACCCGTCATCTCCGTCAATTAGAAAAGGATAAGATTGTTCAACGAAAGGTCTATGCCGAAGTTCCACCACGAGTTGAGTACAGCTTAACCGAAATGGGGCAGGAATTCAGAGTTGTTTTAGATGCTGTCGAGAAATGGGGTCTAGATTATATCAAGTTGCTAAATGCTAGTGAGATAAGCAACTGATAAGTCCTATAGAGGAAATGTATTCTCTGTTTAATTCCTTAATTAAAAGATAGTGAGGCAAACCAGTATTTTTCCAAGCAATTTTCTTGAAACCCTTTCCCTCTTTTGATAGACTAGTATCTAGTTTTTGAAAAAAGGAGAAAGAAAATGAAAAAATTTGTTGCTGAGTTAATTGGTACGTTCATGCTTGTGTTCGTCGGAACAGGAGCTGTTGTTTTTGGAAATGGTCTTGATGGCCTTGGTCACCTAGGGATTGCCTTTGCTTTTGGTTTAGCTATCGTGGTTGCAGCCTACTCAATCGGAACTGTTTCAGGTGCTCACTTGAATCCAGCTGTTTCGATTGCTATGTTTGTAAACAAACGCTTGTCATCTTCAGAACTTGTAAACTACATCCTTGGGCAAGTTGTTGGAGCTTTCATCGCTTCTGGCGCTGTCTTCTTCCTCTTGGCGAACTCAGGTATGTCAACTGCTAGCCTTGGTGAAAATGTCTTGGCAAAAGGTGTTACTGTCTTTGGTGGATTCTTGTTTGAAGTCATCGCAACTTTCTTGTTTGTCCTAGTTATCATGACCGTGACTTCAGAAAGCAAAGGAAATGGCGCGATTGCTGGTTTGGTAATCGGTTTGTCCTTGATGGCCATGATCCTTGTTGGATTGAACATTACTGGACTTTCAGTTAACCCAGCTCGTAGCTTGGCACCAGCTGTCTTGGTAGGTGGCGCAGCCCTTCAACAAGTATGGATTTTCATCCTTGCCCCAATCGTTGGTGGGATTCTTGCAGCCCTTGTTGCGAAATACTTTCTTGGAACAGAAGAATAATTGAAACTCAAAAAGCCTTGCTCCTCAGTTTGAGGAACAGGGCTTTTCTTATTTGTTTAGCGGTTGTCAATTTTCTCTGGATAAAGGTCGTGTTGGAAGAGGCGTTGTTCTGCCAAGCCTTCATACTTAGTTCCAGGCTTACCGTAGTTGTAGTAGGGGTCGATTGAGATGCCACCGCGCGGAGTGAATTTTCCCCAGACTTCTAAATAGCGAGGGTCTAGCAAGTTGACCAAGTCTTTCCCGATGGTGTTGATACAGTTTTCGTGGAAATCTCCGTGGTTTCGGTAGCTAAAGAGGTAGAGTTTGAGGGATTTTGACTCAACACAGAGCTTGTCAGGAATGTAGGAAATATAAATGGTCGCAAAGTCTGGCTGAGCAGTGATTGGACACAGTGAGGTAAATTCTGGGCAGTTAAATTTGATGAAATAGTCATTTTCCACATGACGATTGTCAAAGGATTCCAGGACTTCTGGTTGATACTCGAAAATGTAGTTGGTTTCTTTGTTGCCTAATAGGCTTAGGTTTTTCAATTCTTCTTGTTGTGACATGATTTTTTCTTTCTAATCTTAAACACCACGTTGGTTGTCGTAGAGGAGGGTATGGAGTTGAGGAAGGACACGGACATTGCCCCAGCTATCGTCAGCAGCGACGCGTTCCCAGAGTTCTTTGAGGCGGTCCAGTTGGTCTTGGACAATATTTCCTGTAGCCTTGGGCTCAGGATTTCCAGCCGATAAGAAGAGAACATCTGGTTGGTAGCGCTCTTGAATGCCTTTGGCAAAGGCCAAATCGGCATCATCAAAGACAGGGATTTTAAAGGTGACCTTGTTTGGGTCCAATTGGGAAACGATAAAGTCCAAGGTCTCAAAGTTTACTTCCATCTTAGATGAAGGAGGTTTGGGACTCAGAGTAACCTGGTCGATGTCTTTTAACCAATTTTGCCAGCGGGAGCCTTGGGTCTCGACAGCAAGGGTGACCCCACGTTCCTTGAGCTTGGTGACCAGTTCAGCCATGTTGGCTGCTAGGATAGCGGGATTTCCGCCAGACAGGGTTACATAGTCGTAGCTCCCTAGTTTATCCAAGGCAGCAATGACCTCGTCAGCTGTCATGCGAGTTGGTTTTTCAGAACCATCCCAAGTAAAGGCAGAATCGCACCAGTCGCAGTGGTAGTCGCAACCGGCAGTGCGGACAAACATGGTTTTTTGCCCGATAGCACGACCTTCACCTTGAAAGGTTGGGCCAAAGATTTCCAGAACTGGTAGTTTGAGGACACGTTCCCTAGTCATCTAACCACTCCCGTCTATACTCTGCAAAAGAAGTCGGAGTTTCATAGAGGCGGACGTATTCCAAACGAAGACCGCGCTCGTCAGGTAACTCTTGACTCATGGTTTGGAAAATCCAGTAAACCATATTTTCAGCAGTCGTGTTCATATAGGGAAGAGTTTCATTGAGATAGCGATGATCCAAGTGGGGTTCTAAGTAGTTCTTGTAGATCGCTTTGATGTCTCCGAAATCGTAGGTCATGCCACGTTCATCTAAAAATCCACTGACAGCAATCTGCAGATGATAGGTATGGCCGTGCAGGGACTTACATTTTCCCTCATAGTGAAAGAGGTGGTGGGCAGCATCAAAGGTAAACTCTTTTGATACCAAGGTTCTGTGAGGATTGTAGACAAGAGATTCCCCAGTTTCCTGTTTGATTTCTTTGGGTGCAAAAAACATTAGCCTTCTCCTTTCTGCGAGAGATAAACATCTAGACCATGCTGACGTAGGTGGCAGGCTGGGCAATCTCCACAGCCACTGCCGATAATCCCGTTGTAGCAGGTCAAGGTCTTTTCACGAACATAGTCAAAGGCACCGAGTTGGTCGGCTAATTCCCAAGTTTCAGCCTTGTCTAGCCACATGAGAGGCGTTTGGATAACAAAGTCGTAATCCATGGCAAGGTTGAGAGTAACATTGAGAGATTTGACAAAGACATCTCGACAATCAGGGTAGCCTGAGAAGTCTGTCTCGCAAACACCTGTCACGATGTCTTTAATGCCACGTTGTTTGGCAAGAACCGCCGCAAAGGATAGAAAGAGGTGGTTGCGACCGTCAACGAAGGTATTGGGCACTTCTCCCTCTTTTTGCTCAATCTCCATATCAGAGGTCAAGGCATTTTCAGTGATTTGCCCCAGCAGAGACATATCTAAGATGTGATGACGAATGCCTTGTTCCTTAGCGATTTCTTCAGCAACTTGAATTTCGAGATGATGGCGCTGGCCATAGGCAAAGGTGACAGCTTCGACTGTTTCATAATGTTTTTTAGCCCAAAAGAGGCAGGTTGTGGAATCTTGACCGCCACTAAAGACGACCAAGGCTGATTGACGTTTCATAGTACTCCTTCCAAAATGGGAAATGTTCAGAGCACGCAAAAAGCTCCCATGAGGGAGCTAAAAAATACCAAGTAAAGGTTTTTTTTAGCGATGGCATGTCCCAAACATCGTAATATTCTACCTACAGTCTAGCATATTTTTTGAAAAATGGCAAAGGGCAAGAAAAAAAGAGACCAAAGAAAGTAATTGGTCTCTAATGTGATTAGCTCAATTCAGCAACGATAGCCTTGATTTGTTCTGCAGTGTGAACACCAGCAACTTGTTTTACCACTTGGCCGTCTTTTTTGAAGAGAAGTGTTGGAATAGACATGATTCCAAAGGCACGAGCTGTGTTTGGGTTTTCATCAACGTCCATTTTAACGATTTTCAAGACATCTTCTGAAAGTTCTTCAGACAATTTGTCCAAGATTGGACCTTGCATACGACATGGACCACACCAAGTTGCCCAGAAGTCTACCAAGACCAAACCGTCTTTTGTTTCTTGTTCGAATGTTGCATCTGTAATTGCTTTTGCCATTGTATTTCTCCTTTTTTAGTTATATTGGCTTAAATCTTGTTTCATGAGATAGAAGAAGACATCTCCATAAGTCCCATGGTAGTCCAAATCATGACCGTTGTAAGTTAATTTTTGGACTGGGTAGTAGTCTGCGACGCCGATAAGGCAAGCTTGTTGTGAACGATCAAAATCTTCATAAGACTCGAAAGTCACAGTTCTTTCGTTCTTGCTGGCATCTAGATAGGTAATTTCAATCATTTTAAAAACTCCTTTGTTTAATGATGACTTTATTTTACTCCTTGTAAAAGAGAATGTCAAGAAAAATGATTGCGCACGCAACTTTTTTTAAAATCATCTTAAATCAAGAAATCCAAACCAGTTTCCAAGCTTTCTTCGACAGCCTTTTGTAGCGAGGCTAGTGTCTTTTGCCCATCATTTGTCAGGCAGATAAAGCTAGAGCGCCTATCTTGATCGCAACATCTGCGACTGAGTAGACCGCAATTTTTAGCTTCCAAGCGAGCCACCATCCGAGAAACAGCGCTCGGACTCAGATGAAGTTTATCTGGCAGGTCAATCTGGCGTAGAGACTTTTCTTGAGCCAAGTCCAGATAGTAGAGCAGGTAAAACTCTTTCAAAGTCAGACTTTGGTCACTCTGCTGGGCAATGGTCTCTTCCAAGAGACCTTCAATTTCTTTTTGCCGACGATTGAAGTCAAACCATTTTTCCAAATAGGTCATAGTATCTCCTTTCTTTTTAGAATTATAAATAGAAGAAAGTCCATTCACGGACGATCTCTACATCACAAGATGATTGCGCATGCAATAATTATACTACTTTTCAAGAAGGCTGGCAAGAAGGACGCTGAAATCTTTGATCCTAAATTAGGCCTGTTTTCACAAGTCTTTAATTGCCTGTATCCCCTTTCTTCTCTAATTTTCATCAACTCTTGTGCATTTCCTTGAAATTTTCTGAAAAAAGAGTAAACTGGTATGCAAGAAGTCTATTTCGTGGAGTTTAGGATGAAATTATATGTTCAATTAATGATTCTCTTTGTGATTTCTCTAATCGGAGAGGGGATTTCCAGTTTCTTTCATTTGCCCATCCCAGGCAGTATTATCGGTTTGATTATTCTCTTTCTAGCCCTACAGTTTAAGTGGCTGAGAACCAGACATGTCAACATGGTTGGGAATTTCTTGCTGGCCAATATGACCATTCTCTTTTTGCCACCAGCAGTGGGAATCATGGAAAAGTTTGATGTGATTGCTCCCTATCTCTTGCCCATTGTTTTGATTGTCTTTTTTGCGGCTGTTATCAATATTATCCTCATTGCCTTGGTGGTTCAGTTTATCAAACGACGGTTTGAGGGAGATTATGAGAAAGGAGATGCCAAATGAGTGAATTTGTTTCCAATCCCCTGTTCGGGCTTGCCCTGTCTATCCTAGCCTATCTAGTGGGAATGCTGATTTACAGACGTTTTCCCCATCCATTGACAACGCCCTTGCTTTTGTCAGCTGTTTTTATTATCATCTTTCTAAAGTTGACAGGTATTTCTTACCAAGATTACTACCAAGGTGGGGTTTATCTGAACAACTTGATTGTCCCATCGACAGTGGCTCTGGGGATTCCGCTTTATAAGAGTTTTCATTTGATGAAGCACCATGCTCGGAGTATTCTCTTTGGTAGTTTGTTAGCGGTAGTGGTTAATACCTCTTTCACAGCACTTGTAGCTAAAATCTTTGGCATGGACTTTTTCCTAGCCATTTCTCTCTTTCCTAAGTCAGTGACAACCGCCATGGCAGTGGGGATCACAGAGAAATTGCAAGGTTTGACGACTGTGACTTTGGTTGTCGTAGTGGCGACTGGGATTTTAACTAGTGTGATCGGCCCAACCCTTTTGAAGTGGATGAAAATTTATGATCCAGTAGCAGTCGGGCTTTCCCTCGGAGGAACAGGGCATGCAGTCGGAACAGGAACGGCCTTTCGATACGGCTCTGTAGCAGGAGCCATGGGTGGCTTAGCTATCGGTGTCACTGGTATTCTCTACGTCTTTGTCAGTCCAATAGTAGCCAATTTGATATTGAGTTAAATCAAAACCCAGCTTTTTAGCTGGGCATTTTTTATTGCAAATTAACCTTGTTTTTCAAGATGTGATAAGTTCCTAGATAGTAGATGGCTATAAGAATAACTTCTTCCAGAATAGTCATGATAATGCCCATCTGGAACTGATCAGCTCCTCCAGTGGTTGATGGGAAGTAGAAACCAGGGTTAGAACGATAGAAGAGTTCAATAAAGCCAACGACGATTTGGATACCAATGTAGGCTACAATTGACAGTGCAGTACGGTATTCATTGAAAAGCTGTCCAATGGAAATTGCCAAGTAGATGCAGAGGATTCCAGAAATGGTATTTAGTAGGAAGGATACCCCCATAAGAGAGAGTTGAGGGAGGTGTGTTTCTATAAATGGAATCAAGTCAGAAGTTGCAAACCAATCTGGAGCCGTAAGGGTCAGAACAATGAAAGCACTGATTGCTAGTACAGTAGTGCTGACAATAGACCAGATAAAGGCACCGACTAGTTTGGCTGAGATGATATAATGTTCAGAAACTGGCAAGGTCAAAGTCAGATAACCTTGTCGGTCATAGACACTACCTTTGAAGCGTTTGATAATCAAGAAAAGAGTTGAAATCCCAAGTGTAATTATCAAGCCACCAAAGACGAGAGCCAGAAAGATAAATAGGAAAGGTTGGCTATCTTTGAAAGATATATAATTATAGTAGTGGCCTTGCATTCCCAGGGGAACGGAAAGGACTAGAACAGCAGCGTAGAGGGCTAAATACCACTTGTTAACATTTTTAAATTCGTAGCGAACTAAATTCCAAAACATAATAATCTCCTTTGCTTAGGCTTTAAATTCCTGACGGAAGAGTTGGTCAATGGATTCACCTGACTCATAGCGAATGTCATCTACATTTCCTTGACGGACGACTTTTCCGTCCTTAAGGAAGACAATTTCATCCAAGATTGGCTCGATATCAGAAATCAAGTGGGTAGAAATCAAAACGGTAGAAGTTGGGGAGTAGTTGTTGATAATGGTATTGAGGATATACTCACGGGCTGCTGGGTCCACTCCACCAATGGGTTCATCCAGAACATAGAGACGAGCATCACGGCTCATAACCAAAATCAGTTGTACCTTTTCCTTATTCCCTTTTGATAATTTCTTGAGACGACTATTTTCATCAATACCTAGGTCTGCAAGTAGATGATGGGCACGTTCAAGATTGAAATCTTTATAGAAGGTCTTGAAGTAGGTTAGGGCTTCTTTGACCTTCATTTGCTCATTGAGATAGGTCGTATCAGGCAAATAAGCTACGATGGCCTTGGTTGCTGGACTTGGGTCCATGTCGTTGATGAGGACACGTCCTTGATCTGGTTGTAAGAGGCCATTGATTAGTTTAATCAGGGTTGTTTTTCCTGAGCCGTTTGGCCCAAGGAGACCAACAATTTTTCCAGCTGGGATGTCAAGGGAAACATTTTCAAGAGCTGGGGTTGCTCCATAAGATTTGGATACATTTTCAAATGCTAGTAATGACATAGGCTTAAACTCCTTTAATATAATCGCCGACTACGCCTGGTAGTTCTTCTTTTTCATAGCCAAAATGGGTCATGGAGGAAACGAAGTGTTCCAATTCTTCTTCTGATAATTGTTTGCGCGATTGGGCGATCAGCTCCTTATCTTCAGTCACAAATCGTCCAGTTGTGCGCTTGCTGTAGACAAATCCTTCTCGTTCAAGGTCTGACAAGGCTCTTTGGATGGTGTTTGGATTGACACCAGCCTCGCTAGCTAGCTCTCTCACGGTTGGAAGTTGTTGATTGGGTTCCAGTGTATGGGAAACAATCTGAAGCTTGATTTTCTCCATAATCTGTAAATAGATAGGTTTTTTGTTGTCAAATGTCCAGGACATCTTGGTCTCCTTTCTTTTATCCTTTTGTCTTAATTAAATAATACAACAAAACAAAAAACTTGTCAAGCAAAAAGAAGAATTGTTTTGGGAATCGTTTAAAAAATGGTATAATGAAAAGAAAACGATAAGGAGGGAAAGGATGCGTTGTCCAAAATGTGGGGCTACAAAGTCAAGTGTTATCGATAGTCGCCAAGCAGAAGAAGGGAACACCATTCGTAGAAGACGTGAGTGCGATGAATGCCAGCACCGTTTTACAACCTATGAACGGGTAGAAGAAAGAACCTTAGTGGTTGTTAAAAAAGATGGCACACGGGAACAATTCTCCAGAGATAAAATCTTTAATGGAATTATCCGCTCAGCCCAGAAACGTCCTGTGTCAAGTGATGAAATCAACATGGTAGTCAATCGTATCGAACAGAAACTCCGTGGTCGAAATGAAAATGAAATTCAAAGTGAGGACATTGGTTCACTCGTCATGGAGGAGTTGGCTGAGTTGGACGAGATTACCTATGTGCGTTTTGCCAGTGTCTATCGTAGTTTTAAGGATGTCAGTGAGCTAGAGAGCCTGCTCCAACAAATCACCCAGTCCTCTAAAAAGAAAAAGGAAAGATAAATGAAGCCAATTGACCGTTTTTCTTATTTAAAGAATAATCGGGTGTCGCAAGATACCTCATCTCTGGTACAGTGCTACCTCCCGATTATCGGTCAGGAGGCACTGAGCCTTTATCTTTATACAATCAGTTTTTGGGATAATGGTAGAAAGGAATATCTTTTTTCAAGCATTCTTAACCATCTCAACTTTGGGATGGACAGACTTTTAAAATCCTTGAAAATCCTATCTGCTTTCAATCTCTTGACTCTCTACCAAAAGGGGGATGTTTATCAGCTAGCCCTCCATGCTCCTCTATCTAGTCAAGACTTCTTGAAGCATCCTGTTTATCGCAGACTTTTGGAGAAAAAGATTGGCGATGCAGCTGTGGAGGATTTGAAAGTTGAGAGTGCTGAGGGAGAAGAAATACCTGTCTCACTCAATCAAGTCTTTCCAGATTTGGCAGAACTAGGAAGTCAAGAAGACCTTGGTCTCAAGAAGAAAGTGGCCAACGATTTTGACTTGGACCATTTTCGTCAGCTTATGGCTAGAGATGGGCTTCGTTTTGCGGATGAGCAGTCCGATGTCTTAAACCTCTTTGCCATTGCTGAGGAGAAGAAATGGACTTGGTTTGAAACCTATCAATTGGCCAAGTCAACAGCTGTTTCCCAGGTTATTTCAACCAAGCGTATGCGAGAAAAAATTGCTCAAAAACCGATTTCCTCTGACTTTAGTCCTAAGGAAACGACCATTATCAAAGAAGCCAAAAGTAAAACGGCCTTGCAGTTCTTGGCAGAAATCAAGCAAACACGCAAGGGGACCATTACCCAAACAGAAAGAGAACTCTTGCAACAGATGGCTGGCTTGGGCTTACTGGACGAAGTCATCAATATCATTCTCTTGTTGACCTTTAATAAAGTAGATTCGGCAAATATCAATGAGAAATATGCCATGAAGGTAGCCAATGATTACGCCTATCAAAAGATTCATTCGGCAGAAGAGGCAGTTCTTCGGATCCGTGAGCGAGGACAGAAGAGCCAGGCTCAAAAAAGCAGTAAACTCAGTCCTACCAAGTCCAATGTACCCAAGTGGAGTAATCCAGATTATAAAAATGAAACCAGCGAGGAAACTCGTCTGGAACTAGAACGTAAGAAACAAGAACTATTAGCTCGATTAGAAAAAGGAGGAGATTAGATGGAAAGTGTCGGAGACGTACTCAAACGTCAACCTAGCCGTTTTCATTATCAAGATTTGGTCCAGAAAATCATGAAGGATCCTGATGTTGCGGCCTTTATCCAGCAAGAATCCCTTACTCCAGAGGAATTGAATCGCAGTATCTCCAAATTTAATCAGTACATCACCGAGCGCGATAAGTTTCTCCGTGGAGATACAGATTATATTGCCAAAGGCTACAAGCCGATTTTGGTTATGAATCATGGCTATGCGGATGTTTCTTACGAAGAAACTCCTGAACTAATCGCAGCGGAAAAAGAAGCGGCTATTAAGAATCGTCTCAAGTTAATCAATCTGCCAGCCAGTCTCAAAAAAGCTAGTTTAGCTCAAGTGGACTTGGATGATTTGGGGCGCTTGCCAGTTTTTGAAAAGCTACTAGCCTTCGTGGAGCAATATCCAGCTATTCGAAAAGGTCTTTACCTATATGGAGACTTTGGTGTGGGTAAAAGTTTCATGGTGGCTGCCTTGGCTCATGATTTATCAGAAAAACGCGGTGTTTCATCAACTCTCCTCCACTATCCTAGCTTTGTCATTGATGCAAAAAATGCCATCAGTGATGGCAATGTCAAGACCTTGGTGGATGAGATTAAGCTTTCTGAAGTCCTGATTTTAGATGATATTGGTGCCGAGCAATCAACAGCTTGGGTGCGGGATGAAATCCTGCAAGTCATTCTCCAATATCGGATGCAGGAAAATTTACCGACCTTTTTCACATCCAACTTCAACTTTGAAGAATTGGAGCTGCATTTTGCTAAAGGGAAACATGGAAATGACGAAACCTGGGAAGCCAGACGGGTCATGGAACGAATCCGTTATTTGGCTGAGGAGACTCGTTTAGAAGGAGTGAACCGTCGATGACAGAAACGATTAAACTGATGAAAGCTCATAAGTCTGTTCGAAGATTTAAGGAGCAAGCCCTTCCTCAGGAAGACTTGACTGAAATCCTGACAGCAGCCCAGATGGCCTCGTCTTGGAAGAATTTCCAATCCTACTCTGTGATTGTAGTGCGAAGTCAAGAAAAGAAGGATGCCTTGTATGAATTGGTGCCTCAAGAAGCTATTCGCCAGTCAGCTGTTTTCCTTCTCTTTGTCGGAGATTTGAACCGAGCGGAAAAGGGAGCACGATTTCATACCGATACATTCCAACCTCAAGGGGTGGAAGGTCTCTTGATTAGTTCGGTAGATGCGGCTCTTGCTGGACAAAATGCTTTACTAGCAGCTGAAAGTTTGGGCTATGGTGGTGTCATTATTGGTTTGGTGCGTTACAAGTCAGAAGAAGTGGCAGAGCTTTTTAACCTGCCTGACTACACCTATCCTGTCTTTGGGATGGCACTAGGTTTACCAAATGAAGAGCATGAAGTCAAACCTCGCTTGCCATTGAATCAAGTGGTATTTGAGGAAGAATATCAGGAACAAACCGTTGATGTGATCGAGGCTTATGACCGTGTACAGGCGAACTATGCTGGGGCGCGTGCGACCACAAGCTGGAGTCAGCGCCTAGCAGAACAGTTTGGTCAAGCTGAACCAAGCTCAACTAGAAAAAATCTTGAACAGAAGAAGTTATTGTAGAAAGTGAGAAATTATGGCCCTACCAACTATTGCCATTGTAGGACGTCCCAATGTTGGGAAATCAACCCTATTTAATCGGATCGCTGGTGAGCGAATCTCCATTGTAGAAGATGTCGAAGGAGTAACACGTGACCGTATCTATGCAACGGGTGAGTGGCTCAATCGCTCTTTTAGCATGATTGATACAGGAGGAATCGATGATGTCGATGCTCCTTTCATGGAACAAATCAAGCACCAGGCAGAAATTGCTATGGAAGAAGCCGATGTTATCGTCTTTGTCGTGTCTGGTAAGGAAGGAATTACCGATGCAGACGAATATGTAGCCCGTAAACTTTATAAGACCCACAAACCAGTTATCCTCGCAGTTAACAAGGTGGACAACCCTGAGATGCGAAATGATATCTATGATTTCTATGCTCTCGGTTTGGGTGAACCATTGCCAATCTCATCTGTCCATGGGATCGGTACAGGGGATGTGCTAGATGCTATCGTAGAAAATCTTCCAAATGAATATGAAGAAGAAAATCCAGATGTGATTAAGTTTAGCTTGATTGGTCGTCCAAACGTTGGAAAGTCAAGTTTGATCAATGCTATCTTGGGAGAAGACCGTGTCATTGCTAGTCCTGTTGCTGGAACAACGCGTGACGCTATTGATACCCACTTTACAGATACAGATGGTCAAGAGTTTACCATGATTGATACGGCTGGTATGCGTAAGTCTGGTAAGGTTTATGAAAATACCGAGAAATACTCTGTTATGCGTGCCATGCGTGCTATTGACCGTTCAGATGTGGTCTTAATGGTCATCAATGCGGAAGAAGGCATTCGTGAATACGATAAGCGTATCGCAGGATTTGCCCATGAAGCTGGTAAAGGGATGATTATCGTGGTCAACAAGTGGGACACGCTTGAAAAAGACAACCACACTATGAAAAACTGGGAAGAAGATATCCGTGAGCAGTTCCAATACCTGCCTTACGCACCGATTATCTTTGTATCAGCTTTGACCAAGCAACGTCTCCACAAACTCCCTGAGATGATCAAACAAATCAGCGAAAGTCAAAACACACGTATTCCATCAGCTGTCTTGAACGATGTGATTATGGATGCTATTGCCATTAACCCAACACCGACAGACAAAGGTAAACGCCTCAAGATTTTCTACGCGACCCAAGTGGCAACCAAACCACCAACCTTTGTTATCTTTGTCAACGAAGAAGAACTCATGCACTTTTCTTACCTGCGTTTCTTGGAAAATCAAATCCGCAAGGCCTTTGTTTTTGAGGGAACACCGATTCATCTCATCGCAAGAAAACGTAAATAAAAAAGTAGAATCTGGAATGACATTTCCAGATTTTTTTGATAGAATGAAGGTAAAGAAAACGCTATCAAAAAGAGGTGTCGATGATGGAACATTTGTTTAAATTCTTACTTTTAGCACCTTACTTTTATTTTGATAACTGGATTGAAAAGGCCAACAGAAATAGTAAATTTTTCCCAATTTTTTACTATTTTTACTGGTTTTACATCCCCCTCTATACTCTTTTTAGCCTTGCTTGGACAGTTTTTTCAGTCCTGTTTTTCAATATCCTATTGAGAAATGTGGCAGACATCAAGTCTTGGGGCATTTGGCTATTATTACTACTCATTGCTTTTTCCAGTTCTTGGTTAACCTATATCTTTTTCAAAAAAATGCTTCGCTTGAGACGGGAACTGGGGAAGTCTAAAGGTGGAAGGCATTGATTTATATTGGTAAGAACATTTAATAGAACGAAACTAAAGAAAACAATTTTAAAGAGGAGGTGTCGATGATGAGATTGTCCTTTAATTGGTTTCATTTGATACTCTTATTTCCTTGTTTATATTTTTTCTATTGGATAGACAATGCTGACAGAAACAGTAAAATTTTCCCCATCTTATACTATTTTTACTGGATTTATATTTCCCTTTTAGCTCTGTTTAGCTTGGATATGACAATTTTTTCATTCTTATTTTTCCCTTTTGTTCTAGATTATGTATCAGATGCTAGTGATTGGGGCATTTGGTTTCTTTTTATTCTGCTAGCTATTGGTATGAATAGGTTAACTTATTTCTGTTTCAAAAAAATGCTTAGACTAAGAAAGGAGTTAGGAAAGTCTAAGGGTGGAAGGCATTGATTTATATGGTTTTTATTGATAGGAGGTAGCTTATGGAACATCTAAAATCATTTATTACACGCTATTCTAAGGTCTATATTGGTTTAGTTCTGTTGATCTGGATTGCTTTCTTCTTTCTTCCTTGGGGCAGTCCGATTCTGGGGGGGAAGATTGACCTCTTCAACATACAGAAAGTCTTGCTAGTTTTTGGTATTCTGTCTATTTTGATGGCCTTGCTGTCCAAGAAAGTCAGTCTCTTTGTTTTTGGATTGATCTGCTGTTTTTCTCTTTGGATAAATCTATTTATCCTATTTGCGATTTTGCCGATTTTTGTTGGCAATTAAAGCATCATAAAAGTCAGAGAGGTTAGCTTGGAAACTAGCCTCTTTTTCCTTTTCAAAATGGGGATTCTTCCTTGAAAATAATCAGTAATTGTGCTAAAATTAAAAGAACATTCTAAAATATTCGGAATTTAAAGTAAGGAAAAACATGGCTAATATTTTAAAAACAATTATCGAAAATGATAAAGGAGAAATCCGTCGTCTGGAAAAGATGGCTGACAAGGTTTTCAAATACGAAGACCAAATGGCTGCTTTGACTGACGACCAACTAAAAGCAAAAACAGTTGAATTTAAAGAACGTTATAAAAATGGAGAATCACTTGATTCACTGCTTTATGAAGCATTTGCGGTTGTCCGTGAGGGTGCTAAACGTGTCCTAGGCCTCTTCCCATATAAGGTTCAGGTTATGGGGGGAATCGTTCTTCACCATGGTGACGTGCCAGAGATGCGTACAGGGGAAGGGAAAACCTTGACTGCGACTATGCCGGTATACCTCAATGCCCTTTCAGGCAAAGGGGTTCACGTAGTTACGGTCAATGAATACCTGTCAGAACGTGACGCGACTGAGATGGGTGAATTGTACTCATGGCTTGGCTTGTCAGTAGGAATTAACTTGGCTGCCAAATCTCCAATGGAGAAAAAAGAAGCATATGAGTGTGATATTACTTACTCAACCAACTCAGAAATCGGATTTGACTACCTTCGTGATAACATGGTCGTTCGTGCTGAAAATATGGTACAACGTCCGCTCAACTATGCCTTGGTCGATGAGGTTGACTCTATCTTGATTGACGAAGCCCGTACACCATTGATCGTATCAGGTGCTAACGCGGTTGAAACCAGTCAGTTATACCACATGGCAGACCACTATGTGAAATCTTTGGACAAAGACGACTACATCATCGATGTGCAGTCTAAGACTATTGGTTTGTCTGATTCAGGGATTGACAAGGCTGAAAGCTACTTCAAACTTGAAAATCTCTATGACATCGAAAACGTGGCTTTGACTCACTTTATCGATAACGCTCTTCGTGCTAACTACATCATGCTCCTCGATATTGACTATGTGGTCAGCGAAGAGCAAGAAATCTTGATTGTCGACCAATTTACAGGTCGTACTATGGAAGGTCGTCGTTATTCTGATGGCTTGCACCAAGCCATTGAAGCTAAAGAAGGTGTGCCAATCCAGGATGAAACCAAGACATCTGCCTCAATCACTTACCAAAACCTCTTCCGTATGTACAAGAAATTGTCTGGTATGACGGGTACAGGTAAGACTGAGGAAGAAGAATTCCGTGAAATTTACAACATTCGTGTTATTCCAATCCCAACAAACCGTCCTGTTCAACGTATTGACCACTCAGACCTTCTTTATGCAAGTATCGAGGCTAAGTTTAAGGCGGTTGTTGAAGATGTTAAGGCTCGTTACCAAAAAGGTCAGCCTGTCTTGGTTGGTACAGTAGCGGTTGAAACTAGTGATTACATTTCTAAGAAATTGGTCGCTGCTGGTGTTCCTCACGAAGTCTTGAATGCCAAAAACCACTATAAAGAAGCTCAAATCATCATGAATGCTGGTCAACGTGGTGCCGTTACTATCGCGACCAACATGGCCGGCCGTGGTACTGACATCAAGCTTGGTGAAGGAGTTCGAGAATTGGGTGGACTTTGTGTGATTGGTACAGAACGCCATGAAAGCCGTCGTATCGATAACCAGCTTCGTGGACGTTCAGGTCGTCAAGGAGACCCGGGTGAGTCACAATTCTACCTATCTCTTGAAGATGATTTGATGAAACGTTTTGGTTCTGAACGCTTGAAGGGAATCTTTGAACGCTTGAACATGTCTGAAGAGGCGATTGAATCTCGTATGTTGACACGTCAGGTTGAAGCAGCACAAAAACGTGTCGAAGGAAATAACTACGATACCCGTAAACAAGTCCTTCAATACGATGATGTCATGCGTGAACAACGTGAGATTATCTACGCTCAACGTTATGACGTCATCACTGCAGACCGTGACTTGGCACCTGAAATTCAGGCAATGATCAAACGCACGATTGGTCGTGTCGTTGATGGTCATGCGCGTGCAAAACAAGATGAAAAACTAGAGGCAATTTTGAACTTTGCTAAGTACAACTTGCTTCCAGAAGATTCTATTGCTATGGAAGACTTGTCAGGCTTGTCTGATAAGGCAATTAAGGAAGAGCTCTTCAAACGTGCCTTGCAAGTTTACGATAGTCAGGTTTCAAAACTACGCGATGAAGAAGCAGTCAAAGAATTCCAAAAAGTGTTGATTCTAAGAGTTGTAGATAACAAGTGGACAGATCATATCGATGCCCTTGATCAATTGCGTAACGCGGTTGGACTTCGTGGCTATGCTCAGAACAACCCTGTTGTTGAGTATCAGGCAGAAGGTTTCCGTATGTTTAATGACATGATTGGTTCGATTGAGTTTGATGTGACACGTTTGATGATGAAAGCACAAATTCATGAACAAGAAAGACCACAAGCAGAACACCATATCAGTACAACAGCGACTCGCAATATCGCTGCCCACCAAGCAAATATGCCTGAAGATTTGGATTTGAGCCAGATTGGACGGAATGAGCTTTGCCCATGTGGTTCTGGTAAGAAGTTTAAAAACTGTCACGGTAAAAGACAATAAAATGAGATAGTTTAGAGGCGGATACCTTGTGAAAAGTAAATTTTTACTTGGTATCCGTTTGATTTATAAGGAGATGAGTTATGGTATTTACAGCAAAAAGTCCTAAAATTAATATTGAAGAAGTTCGTGCCTTATCAAAACTAGAAGGTCAAGCTTTGGAGAGAAAATCACAGCGCGATCAAGAGCTAGAAGCCATTATACGTGGAGAAGACCAACGGATTCTCTTGGTAATCGGACCATGCTCATCTGACAATGAAGAAGCTGTCCTTGAGTACGCTAAGCGTTTGGCAACTTTGCAAGAAGAAGTAGCAGACCGTATCTTTATGGTTATGCGTGTTTATACTGCCAAACCTCGTACCAACGGAGATGGATACAAGGGCTTGATTCACCAGCCTAATGCGACAGAAGCGCCAAGCCTCATCAACGGAATCAAAGCTGTTCGCCATCTTCACTATCGTGTTATCACGGAAACTGGCATGACAACGGCTGATGAAATGCTTTATCCTGAAAATCTTCCGCTTGTAGATGATTTGATTTCTTACATGGCAGTTGGTGCCCGTTCAGTTGAAGACCAGCAACACCGCTTTGTTGCAAGTGGGGCAGATTTCGCGACTGGGTTTAAAAATCCAACCTCAGGAAATCTCAATGTTATGTTTAATGGGATTTATGCTGCTCAAAACAAACAAAGTTTCCTTTTCCTAGGGAAAGAAGTGGAAACAACTGGGAACCCGCTTTCGCACGCCATACTTCGTGGAGCGACCAATGAGTATGGTAAGAATATTCCTAACTACTACTATGATAATTTGATGGATACCATTGCCCAGTATGAGAAGATGGGCTTGGAAAATCCCTTTATAATCGTCGATACCAATCATGACAACTCTGGTAAGCAATACATGGACCAGATTCGAATTGTCCGCCAGACCTTGATTAACCGTGATTGGAATGAAAAAATCAAGCAGTATGTTCGTGGCTTCATGATTGAGTCTTATCTAGAAGACGGCCGTCAAAACGAACCAGAAGTATTTGGCAAGTCTATCACAGACCCTTGTCTTGGCTGGGAAAATACAGAAGCCCTTGTCAGAGAAATCTACCAAACGCTAGGAGAATAAGATGGCATTTATTGAAAAAGGTCAAGAAATTGATATTGAAGCAATCAAGGCAGAAACCCAATTGTCTGCGGAAGCCTTACGACTAAAGGAGCGCCGTGATAGAGAATTGGCAGACATCATTTCAGGAGAAGATGACCGTATCCTTTTGGTGATTGGTCCTTGCTCTTCTGATAATGAAGAGGCTGTCTTGGAATATGCTCGCCGTTTATCAGCCTTGCAAAAGAAGGTGGCGGACAAAATTTTCATGGTTATGCGTGTTTATACTGCTAAACCTCGTACCAACGGAGACGGCTATAAAGGTTTGGTTCACCAACCAGATACCTCTAAGGCTCCAAGTTTAATTAACGGCTTGCAGGCTGTTCGCCAGTTGCATTACCGCGTGATTACAGAGACTGGTTTGACAACGGCAGATGAGATGCTTTATCCGTCAAATCTGGTCTTGGTAGATGATTTGGTCAGCTACCATGCTGTTGGGGCTCGTTCTGTGGAAGACCAAGAACACCGCTTTGTGGCTTCAGGCATTGATGCACCAGTGGGGATGAAAAATCCAACCTCAGGAAATCTTGGGGTCATGTTTAACGGTATCTATGCCGCTCAGAACAAACAAACCTTCCTCTTTCATGGTCAAGAAGTTGAAACTTCAGGAAATCCCTTGGCCCACGTCATCCTTCGTGGTGCAATCAATGAATATGGGAAAAATGAGCCTAACTTTTACTATGAAACCCTGCTAAATGCTATTGAGCGCTATGAAGCCATGGGACTTGAAAATCCCTTTATCCTCATTGACACCAACCATGATAATTCTGGCAAGCAATATATGGAGCAGATTCGAATTGTTCGTCAGACCTTGCAGAATCGTGATTGGAACGAGAAAATCAAAAAGACGGTTCGAGGCTTTATGATTGAATCTTACCTAGCAGATGGTCGTCAAAACCAACCAGAGGTCTTTGGTTGCTCTATTACCGACCCTTGTCTAGGTTGGGAAAATACAGAGGCTTTGGTAGAAGAGATCTATGCTACCTTGACAAAATAAGTGAAAAGGATGGAGTTGGGGAATCTCAACTCCTTTTGATGAGAATGATAGTTGGACACGGAATTGATATCGAAGAATTGGCTTCGATAGAAAGCGCAGTTACACGACATGAAGGATTTGCCAAGCGCGTGCTGACAGCTAAGGAAATGGAGCGCTTCACCAGTCTCAAAGGGCGCAGACAAATGGAATATTTAGCTGGTCGCTGGTCGGCTAAGGAGGCCTTTTCCAAAGCTATGGGAACGGGCATTGGCAAGCTCGGTTTTCAGGATTTGGAAGTCTTGAATAATGAACGCGGGGCGCCTTATTTTAGTCAGGCACCATTTTCAGGAAAGATTTGGCTGTCTATCAGCCATACAGATCAGTTTGTGACAGCCAGTGTCATTTTGGAGGAAAATCATGAAAGCTAGTCCACATAGACCAACCAAGGCTCTGATTCATCTGGGAGCTATTCGACAAAATATTCAGCAAATGGGTGCTCATATCCCTAAAGGAACGCTCAAGTGGGCTGTGGTCAAGGCCAATGCCTATGGGCATGGGGCTGTTGCTGTTGCGACGGCTATTCAAGATGATGTTGATGGCTTTTGCGTTTCCAATATTGATGAGGCCATTGAACTCAGACAGGCTGGACTGAGCAAGCGAATCCTCATTTTAGGAGTTTCTGAAATCGAAGCTGTTTCTCTTGCTAAAGAATATGATATCATTTTGACAGTGGCTGGGCTGGAGTGGATTCAAGCGCTCTTAGATCAGGAAGAAGACCTATCAGGTTTGACAGTCCACCTCAAGATTGATTCAGGAATGGGACGGATTGGTTTTCGAGAGGCTAGTGAGGCTGAGCAGGCTCAAGCCTTGCTACAACAACATGGTGCTCGTGTTGAAGGGATTTTTACCCACTTTGCTACTGCAGATGAGGAATCAGATCACTACTTTAATGCCCAGTTAGAACGGTTTAAAACTATTTTGGAAAGTATGAAAGGTCTTCCAGAGCTGGTTCATGCTAGTAATTCTGCAACGACTCTTTGGCATGCAGAGACTATTTTCAATGCGGTTCGTATGGGAGATGCCATGTATGGTCTCAATCCAAGTGGAGAGGTTTTAAATCTCCCTTATGACTTGAAACCAGCCTTGACTCTGGAGTCTGCTTTAGTTCATGTCAAGACAGTTTCAGCTGGAGCTTGCATGGGCTATGGAGCAACTTATCAAGCGGATAGCGAGCAAGTCATAGCGACCGTGCCAATCGGCTATGCGGATGGTTGGACACGTGACATGCAGAATTTCTCCGTCTTGGTAGATGGGCAAGTTTGCCCAATCGTCGGCAGGGTTTCGATGGACCAAATCACCATTCGTCTGCCTAAGCTTTATCCCTTAGGAACCAAAGTCACCCTCATTGGTTCCAACGGGGGCAAGGAGATCACAGCTACTCAGGTAGCGACCTACCGTGGGACTATTAACTATGAGGTGGTTTGTCTTCTCAGCGACCGCATTCCGAGAGAATATTATTAAAAAGAAAGGAGTGGAGCATGAATCTACATCAACCCTTGCATGTCTTACCTGGTGTGGGACCAAAGTCAGCAGAAAAATACGCCAAACTAGGAATTGAAAACTTGCAAGACCTCTTGCTCTACTTTCCTTTCCGTTACGAAGATTTTAAGACCAAGCAAGTCCTAGAACTGGAAGACGGTGAAAAGGCAGTCCTGTCTGGTCAAGTCGTGACTCCTGCCAGTGTCCAGTACTATGGTTTCAAGCGCAATCGTCTGCGCTTTAGCCTCAAGCAGGGAGAAGTCGTTTTTGCAGTGAACTTCTTTAACCAACCCTACCTAGCTGATAAGATAGAGTTGGGAGCAACTCTTGCTGTATTTGGAAAATGGGATCGTGCCAAGGCTAGTCTGACTGGGATGAAGGTCCTAGCTCAGGTGGAAGATGACCTCCAACCTGTCTATCGTCTGGCTCAGGGAATCAGTCAGGCCAGTCTGGTCAAGGTCATCAAAACGGCCTTTGATCAGGGCCTGGACCTCTTGATAGAGGAAAATCTTCCCCAGTCTTTGCTGGACAAATACAAACTTATGTCCCGTTGTCAGGCAGTCCGTGCCATGCATTTCCCCAAGGATTTGGCAGAATACAAGCAGGCCCTTCGCCGTATCAAGTTTGAGGAACTCTTTTATTTCCAAATGCAATTGCAGACGCTCAAGTCTGAAAACAGAGTTCAGGGAAGTGGTCTGGTTCTGGATTGGTCTCAGGAAAAGGTGACAGCTGTCAAAGAAAATCTACCTTTTGCCTTGACTCCAGCTCAGGAAAAGAGTTTGCAGGAAATTTTAACCGATATGAAGTCGAGCCACCACATGAATCGTCTCCTGCAAGGGGATGTGGGGAGCGGAAAAACAGTAGTTGCTGGCTTGGCTATGTTTGCGGCAGTGACGGCTGGCTACCAGTCCGCCCTCATGGTGCCAACAGAGATTCTAGCAGAGCAGCATTTTGAGAGTTTACAGAACCTCTTTCCAGACTTGAAACTGGCTCTCTTGACAGGTTCCTTGAAAGCTGCAGGAAAGAGAGAAGTCTTGGAGACAATTGCCAAGGGTGAGGCTGATTTGATTATTGGAACCCACGCTCTGATTCAGGATGGGGTGGATTATGCTCGTCTGGGCTTGATTATCATCGATGAGCAGCACCGTTTTGGTGTAGGGCAAAGGCGTGTTCTGAGAGAAAAAGGGGACAATCCAGATGTACTCATGATGACAGCGACTCCCATACCACGAACCTTAGCCATCACAGCCTTTGGCGATATGGATGTTTCCATTATCGACCAGATGCCAGCAGGCCGAAAACCCATTGTGACACGCTGGATTAAGCATGAGCAACTACCTCAGGTCTTGACTTGGTTAGAGGGGGAAATTCAAAAAGGTTCTCAAGCCTATGTCATCTCTCCCTTGATTGAAGAATCAGAAGCTCTGGATTTGAAAAATGCCATTGCCTTATCAGAGGAGCTGACAGCTCATTTTGCAGGCAAGGCAAAGGTGGCTCTTCTACATGGTAAGATGAAGAGTGACGAAAAAGACCAGATTATGCAGGAGTTCAAAGAGAGAAAAACGAATATTCTGGTTTCGACGACAGTTATCGAGGTCGGGGTTAATGTTCCCAATGCGACTGTTATGATTATCATGGATGCCGATCGCTTCGGGCTTAGCCAACTTCACCAGCTCAGAGGTCGTGTCGGTCGGGGAGACAAGCAGTCCTATGCTGTTCTCGTTGCTAATCCCAAGACGGATTCTGGGAAAGACCGCATGCGCATCATGACAGAAACCACCAATGGATTTGTCCTTGCGGAAGAAGATTTGAAAATGCGTGGTTCAGGTGAGATTTTTGGAACCAGACAGTCAGGTCTCCCAGAGTTCCAAGTGGCTGATATTATCGAAGATTTTCCGATTTTAGAAGAAGCCAGAAAGGTTGCTAGCTACATTAGTTCTATCGAAGGTTGGCAAGAGGATCCAGAGTGGCGCATGATTGCCCTTCATCTGGAAAAGAAAGAACATTTAGATTAATACTCTTCGAAAATCAAATTCAAACCACGTTAACGTTGCCTTGGATTATATATGTAACTGACTTCGTCAGTCTTATCTACAACCTCAAAGCAGTGCTTTGAGCAACCTGCGACTAGCTTTCTAGTTTGCTCTTTGATTTTCATTGAGTATAAGCTTTCTCTAAGGAAATCTTAAGCTAGCTTTCAGGTTTGCCCCTTATACTAGAGTCATCAAAAAGAAACGAGGACTCTCACATGACAGTAACGATTAAAGTAAATTACCAAACTACTTTCCAAAAGAAAGAAGCAAAAAAATAAGATTGAAGAGAAGGAAGAAAGAGCGAAATGCTCTTTTTTCGTTTCTAAAAGCACAATTTATTGAATCTAAAATAGCACACTGCGGATTCTAAAAAATTTCTAGAAATTATAGTAGATTGAATCCGAAATAGTCCACCGAGTTTTCTAAAACATTGCTAGAAATTAGCTTGAATTCCGCAATCAATTTGTTCAGTTTTTATTTCATTTAACTATAATTTGACTTTCCTAATTTCTTGGTTCATATCTTATTTCAATACACTATATCTTACTATTTCAGAGCCACATCTAGCATAACTAAAAAAACAGATTCTTCCATCTATTACGGAAAAATCTGTCATTGATTTAATGATTTACAAAAACTCCAACCACGGCTTGCGAACCTCGTCTTTGCTGGTTTCTCTATATTTTTTAATTACAAAAATGCCATCTTGACAAAATGATTTCTTGACCATTAGTGCTGGTCTTACAACAAGGCCTCAAACTCAGCGACGGTCATTCCTAATTGTTCACTTGCAACCTCAGCTGTCAGAAGGCCTTGACGTACTAGATTTAATAGCATAGACAAACTCCCTTCAACTTTTCCACGCTCTAACCCTCTTTCTTCAGCTTGTTCCAAGGCATAGTCCTGTGCTAACAAGGCTTGTTCTTCTCGCATACGTAGTTGACTAAACATTTTTCTGTCCTCCTCGGACCAGCTCTTGTAGTCTAGCAGTTGGTCTGCCTGGCTGATGGCTCGCTCGGGTTCCTGAGTAAAGGGTTTATTCCCAAAAAACTCCAACCACGGTTTGCGAACGCTATCCTTGCTGGTTTCTCTGTATTTTTTTAGTTCTAAGAATGCCATCTTGACTAGATGGTTTTCCTGACCGTTGTTTGTAATTGTCAAAACCTCACCTGTCGTATCCTCTCGCATACTAAAACTGTGAAAGGCTAAATCATCCTGAAAGTAGTTGCTGTCAACAATTGCAATGGCGTAAACAGGTGCGATGTGTTTGTAGCTATGGTGGGTATCACCTTCACGTTGGCGAATTTTTTCGAGATTCTGATTGACCTGACTGCAAAGGTAGGCCCATAGGCGATTGATGAAAAAATTCTGATGATGAACTTGAATTTCAATAATAACCTGTGTGCCATTATCCAACTCCGCCAAAACGTCTATACTTGTATAGAAATCTTGGGCTAAATAAGGCAGGGAAGGTAGTACATGAATATTGCTCCCCTCCAAAATCGTTACATTTTTTGCAGGCAAGTCCAGCATATCACGAATAAATTGACAAGTGATTTCTGGATTGCTAAAGATTTTCTTAGCAACCAAATCATTGGTCGGGCTGATGCCCGGATGACGTACAGTCATATTTCTTCTCCTTTCATTATACCATAGTTTTAAATCTAGGTTTACTAGATTATCTGGCTCCATCTATTTATTCGGAAAAGAAAGGATAAATGAAATAGTATTTAAAAAATAAGAACAGTGGGTAAGCAATAAATGTTAAGCTTATCTGTATTCCACGCTTATCTGATAATAAATGAGATCCGCAACATGACCTTTTCTCTCCACCCCATTTGCAACAGTCTTTAGATAGGACATCCCTGCCTTCTCCATCACACGGCCTGAAGCTGGATTAAGACTGGCGTAACTAGCTTTGACCTTTTGAAAAACTGCTTGAATAAAACAAAAGCCCAAGACAGCTTTCAAGGCCTCTGTCATCATACCATTTCCCCAGTAAGCCTTGCCTAGCACATAGCCAATTTCACAACTGGAATCATCCTCATTCCTCTCAACGATGCTGATATCTCTTATCACTTGCTCTGGGTTTTCTTTGAGGTAAATGACTCATTTGTAATAGTTGGGATTGGCATAGGAAGCAACCCAATTACGAATTGAGTTTCGAGTGACCTCAACATCAGGATGGGGATTCCAAGTAACATAGGTAAGATTCTCAGCAGACGAAGCCCAATTTTGAAACATGGCTTCCGCATCACTCTCCACAAATCTTCTCAAGATTAAACGGTTTGTCTGTAATATTTGCGTACCTATTGCTTTTATGATGTTATCTCGCTTTCTGGTGTGTGATTCTCTATTCAATCTCCATTGAAACTATAGTATATCGAGATAAGCTGTAGACAAATCAACTGGGGCATTCACATTAATTTCTAAAACTACTTTCAGCCCATCATCCTAAAAGTAAAGAATCTAAAATCTCTTTCTATTTGTCCTTCTTTCTTGCATTGATTTTCTAGATATGCTAGAGTGGTGATAGCGATTACAAAATAAAAGGAGTATGTTATGAAAAATCCAGCTTTGTTAGAAGAAATCAAGACTTATAGAGGACGGGATGAGGTTCCAGAAGACTTTGATGCTTTCTGGGATGGGGAAGTAAAAAAAATTTCTACTCTTCCAGCCTACCAGTTGGAGGAAAGAGATTTCCATATTTCTCAAGTCAAGTGCTGTGAGCTCACTTTTGAAGGAAGCAAGGAAGGCAAGGTCTATGCACGCGTCGTTCTTCCAAAAAGTGAGGATAAAGTTCCAATAATCTTCCATTTCCATGGTTATATGGGACGTGGCTGGGACTGGGCTGACATGCTGGCCTTCACCGTTGCTGGTTATGGTGTTGTTTCCATGGATGTGCGGGGGCAGTCGGGTTACTCACAAGATGGTTTGCGTTCTCCTCTAGGAAATACAGTTAAAGGTCATATCATCCGTGGTGCTGTAGAAGGTCGGGAGCACCTTTTTTATAAGGATGTTTATCTGGACATTTACCAGTTGATCGAAATTGTTGCTAGTCTGTCTGAGGTAGATGAGAAGCGTCTTTGTAGCTATGGTGCCTCACAAGGAGGGGCTCTAGCCTTGGTTGCGGCGGCGCTCAATCCTCGAATTGAGAAAACTGTTGCCATCTATCCTTTCTTGTCAGACTTCAGACGAGTGCTTGAGATTGGCAATACCAGTGAGGCTTACGACGAACTTTTCCGTTATTTCAAGTTTCACGATCCTTTCCATGAAACCGAGGAGGAAATTATTGCGACCCTTGCCTATATCGATGTGAAAAATCTTGCACATCGTATCAAGGGTGAGGTCAAGATGATTACGGGCTTGGACGACGATGTTTGCTACCCTATTACCCAGTTTGCGATTTACAACCGTCTGACCTGCGATAAGGCCTATCGCATCATGCCCGAGTATGCTCACGAAGCCATGAATGTCTTTGTCAATGACCAAGTCTACAACTGGCTCTGTGGTAGTGAGATTCCTTTTAAGTATGTAAAATAATGAATGAGAGAGCAGAGTAGCTCTCTTTTTCAGTCTTAAAAATATGATTTAAAATAGATCCCGCTCTGAAACTACTTTCAGAAACAGCTGTTCTATAAAATACTTTTGAAACTGAAATCTATTCTACTACAAAGTATTGAAAGCGCTTCATAAATAATATATAATAAACTCATAAGAACAAAGAAAAGGAGGAAAGAGGATGCCACAGATTACTAAAGAAGCCTTGATTGCACAAATCAAAGATGGAATCATCGTTTCTTGTCAGGCCCTTCCTCACGAACCGCTTTATACAGAAGCGGGAGGAGTCATTCCCTTGCTGGTCAAAGCGGCTGAGCAAGGTGGAGCAGTCGGTATCCGAGCAAACAGTGTTCGTGATATCAAGGAAATCAAGGAGGTCACAAACCTTCCAATCATTGGGATAATTAAACGAGATTATCCACCGCAAGAACCCTTCATCACGGCTACGATGAAAGAAGTTGATGAATTGGCAGAACTCGACATCGAGGTGATTGCTCTGGATTGTACCAAGCGTGAACGCTACGATGGTTTGGAGATTCAAGAGTTCATTCGTCAGGTTAAGGAGAAATATCCTAACCAGCTCTTGATGGCTGATACAAGTACTTTTGAAGAAGGACTAGCAGCTGTTGAAGCAGGAATTGACTTTGTCGGAACAACCTTATCAGGCTACACATCTTACAGTCCAAAAGTGGATGGTCCCGATTTTGAATTAATTAAAAAACTCTGTGATGCCGGTGTAGATGTCATTGCAGAAGGGAAAATTCATACACCAGAACAAGCCAAACAAATCCTAGGATATGGAGTTCGAGGTATCGTTGTTGGTGGCGCTATTACTAGACCAAAAGAGATTACAGAACGCTTCGTTGCTGGTCTTAAATAACACAATCTTAAAACAGAGGAGAGTGGTGGATGCGTAGGATGAAATGAAAACGTATACAAACACAAGAACTCATTATCCAATATGGATACGCTTATCAATTAGGAGAATACAAATGAAATTTAGAAAACTAGCTTGTACAGTACTTGCGGGTGCTGCGATTCTTGGCCTTGCTGCATGTGGAAATTCTGGTGGAAGTAAAGATGCTGGAAAATCTGGTGGTGATAGCGGAAAAACAGAAATCACTTGGTGGGCATTCCCAGTCTTCACTCAAGAAAAAACTGGTGACGGTGTTGGAACATATGAAAAATCAATCATCGAAGCGTTTGAAAAAGCAAATCCAGATGTAAAAGTGAAATTGGAAACCATCGACTTCAAGTCAGGGCCTGAAAAAATCACAACAGCTATCGAAGCTGGAACTGCACCAGACGTACTCTTTGACGCACCAGGACGTATCATCCAATATGGTAAAAATGGTAAATTGGCTGAGTTGAATGATATTTTCACAGATGAATTTGTCAAAGATGTTAACAACGAAAATATCGTACAAGCAAGTAAAGCTGGAGACAAAGCTTACATGTATCCAATCAGTTCAGCTCCATTCTATATGGCTATGAACAAGAAAATGTTGGAAGAAGCTGGAGTTGCAAACCTTGTAAAAGAAGGTTGGACAACTGATGACTTTGAAAAAGTTTTGAAAGCGCTTAAAGACAAAGGATATACACCAGGTTCATTGTTCAGTTCTGGTCAAGGGGGAGACCAAGGAACACGTGCCTTCATCTCTAACCTTTATGGAGGTTCTGTAACAGATAAAGATGTGACCAAATATACAACTGATGATCCTAAATTCGTCAAAGGTCTTGAAAAAGCAGCTGGCTGGATCAAAGACGGTTTGTTGAATAACGGTTCACAATTTGACGGTGGAGCAGATATCCAAAACTTTGCCAACGGTCAAACATCTTACACAATCCTTTGGGCACCAGCTCAAAACGGTATCCAAGCTAAACTCTTGGAAGCAAGTAAAGTAGAAGTGGTAGAAGTACCATTCCCATCAGATTCAGGTAAACCAGCTCTTGAATACCTTGTAAACGGATTTGCAGTATTCAACAATAAAGACGACAAGAAAGTTGCAGCATCTAAGAAATTCATCCAATTCATCGCGGATGATAAAGAATGGGGTCCAAAAGACGTTGTTCGTACAGGTGCCTTCCCAGTTCGTACTTCATTTGGCAAACTTTATGATGACAAACGTATGGAAACAATCAGTGGTTGGACTAAATACTACTCACCATACTACAACACTATCAATGGTTTTGCTGAAATGAGAACACTTTGGTTCCCAATGTTGCAATCTGTATCAAATGGTGACGAAAAACCAGCGGACGCTTTGAAAGCCTTCACTGAAAAAGCTAACGAAACAATTAAAAAAGCTACAAAACAATAAGCACTAAATCAGATTGATCCCTCCCTTTTCCCTGTGCATAGTCTATGTAAGAAAAGGGAGGATTTTGTTTGAAATGTAAGGAACTGTCACGAAATTAAAATGAAGTTCTTACATAAGCGAATCTTAAAAAATTTCATTTTGATTTTAAAACAGTTCAAGAAAGTCAAAAAATTATTCTATTTGAAAGAGAGGTGCCGACTGTGAAAGTCAATAAAATTCGTATGCGGGAAACAGTGATTTCCTACGCTTTCCTAGCACCAGTGTTGTTCTTCTTTGTCATCTTTGTATTGGCTCCTATGGTGATGGGATTCATTACAAGTTTCTTTAATTACTCTATGACAAACTTTGAGTTTGTAGGCTTAAACAACTATATCCGTATGTTTAAAGACCCTGTCTTTATGAAGTCTTTGATTAACACGGTTATCCTGGTTATTGGATCTGTACCAGTTGTTGTTCTATTCTCGCTCTTTGTAGCATCGCAAACCTATCATCAAAATGCCATTGCCAGATCCTTCTACCGTTTCGTCTTCTTCCTTCCTGTTGTAACAGGTAGCGTTGCCGTAACAGTTGTTTGGAAATGGATCTATGACCCACTATCAGGGATTCTAAACTTTGTCCTTAAGTCAAGCCACATCATCAGCCAAAACATTTCTTGGTTGGGGGATAAAAACTGGGCGTTGATGGCGATTATGATTATCCTTTTGACTACATCTGTTGGTCAGCCGATTATCCTTTATATCGCTGCTATGGGGAATATTGACAATTCATTGGTGGAAGCTGCCCGTGTTGATGGTGCGACTGAATTGCAAGTGTTCTGGAAGATTAAATGGCCTAGCCTTCTTCCAACAACTCTTTACATCGCAATTATTACAACAATTAACTCATTCCAGTGTTTCGCCTTGATTCAGTTGTTGACATCTGGTGGTCCAAACTATTCAACAAGTACACTGATGTACTATCTTTACGAAAAAGCCTTCCAATTGACAGAATACGGCTATGCCAACACAATCGGTGTCTTCTTGGCAGTCATGATCGCTATCGTAAGCTTTGTTCAATTTAAAGTACTTGGAAACGACGTAGAATACTAAAGAAAGGAGACAGCTATGCAATCTACACAAAAGAAACCTTTAACAGCTTTCACTGTTATTTCAACTATTATCTTGCTCTTGTTGACCGTGCTGTTCATCTTTCCGTTCTACTGGATTTTGACAGGTGCCTTCAAGTCACAACCTGATACAATCGTTATTCCACCACAATGGTTCCCTAAAATGCCAACCATGGAAAACTTCCAACAACTTATGGTGCAAAACCCTGCCTTGCAGTGGATGTGGAACTCTGTATTTATTTCATTGGTAACCATGTTCTTAGTCTGTGCGACCTCTTCTCTAGCAGGTTATGTATTGGCTAAAAAACGTTTCTATGGTCAGCGTATTCTCTTTGCCATCTTTATCGCTGCCATGGCACTTCCAAAACAAGTTGTCCTTGTACCATTAGTACGTATCGTCAACTTCATGGGAATCCATGATACACTTTGGGCAGTTATCTTGCCTTTGATTGGATGGCCATTCGGGGTCTTCCTCATGAAACAATTTAGTGAAAATATCCCAACAGAGTTGCTTGAATCAGCTAAAATCGACGGTTGTGGTGAGATTCGTACTTTCTGGAGCGTAGCCTTCCCGATTGTGAAACCAGGATTTGCAGCCCTTGCAATCTTTACCTTCATCAATACATGGAACGACTACTTCATGCAGTTGGTTATGTTGACTTCACGTCAAAACTTGACTATCTCACTTGGGGTTGCAACTATGCAGGCCGAAATGGCAACCAACTATGGTTTGATCATGGCAGGGGCTGCTCTTGCAGCAGTGCCAATCGTAACAGTCTTCCTAGTCTTCCAAAAATCCTTCACTCAGGGTATTACTATGGGAGCGGTCAAAGGTTAAGAAAAGTAAACTGGTGTATCAAGATGACGGAAGTGGTCTTGGCATACTATGGAAATATAGAGTTATAAGTGTCTACAAAATGGAGGGTATGCAGTTACTTTATGAAGTTTTGTTAGACACTTATCAACTTAGTTTATGATTTTAGTTAACTATCAGAAACGAAGGAAAGAGTATGATTTTTGACGACTTGAAAAACATTACCTTTTACAAGGGGATTCATCCCAATTTAGACAAGGCTATCGACTATCTCTACCAACATCGTAAGGATTCTTTCGAACTAGGTAAGTATGAAATTGACGAGGACAAGGTCTTTCTAGTTGTTCAGGAAAATGTCCTTAATCAAGCTGAAAATGATCAATTTGAGCATCATAAGAACTATGCAGATTTGCATTTGCTGGTAGCAGGACATGAATATTCGAGCTATGGTTCACGTATCAAAGATGAAGCAGTAGCATTCGACGAAGCGAGTGACATTGGCTTTGTTCATTGTCATGAAAACTACCCACTTTTGTTGGGTTATCACAATTTTGCAATTTTCTTCCCAGGAGAACCACACCAGCCAAATGGCTATGCAGGTATGGAAGAGAAGGTTCGCAAATATCTCTTTAAAATTTTGATTGATTAAAAAATCAGGAGGAGCAAACATGGCACAAAAAGGAGTAAGCCTTATCAAGGCAGCATTTGATACAGACAACTTTCTCATGCGTTTTAGTGAAAAGGTCTTGGATATCGTCACAGCCAATCTTCTTTTTGTCGTTTCTTGTTTGCCCATCGTGACGATTGGAGTGGCTAAAATCAGCCTCTACGAGACCATGTTTGAGATTAAGAAGAGCAGACGTGTGCCTGTCTTTAAAATCTATTTAAGAGCTTTCAAGCAAAATCTGAAACTAGGTCTTCAGTTAGGTCTGCTTGAATTGGGCATTGTCTCATTAAGCCTTCTAGATCTCTATCTCTTCTGGAATCAGACAGCTATGCCTTTCCAAATGGTGAAGGTTATCTGTCTAGGTGTTCTTATCTTCCTCACTATCGTGATGTTGGCTAGCTATCCCATCGCTGCACGCTATGATTTAACTTGGAAAGAAGTGCTGCAAAAAGGACTTATCTTGGCAAGTTTTAACTTTCCATGGTTCTTCCTCATGTTAGCCATTCTTGTCCTCATTGTGATGGTTCTTTATCTGTCCGCTTTCAGTCTACTTTTAGGTGGCTCAGCCTTCCTACTTTTTGGGTTTGGACTATTGGTCTTTATCCAGACTGGATTGATGGAGAAAATTTTCGCAAAATATCAATAGTTTAGCTTGTTTCTGAAACTACTTTCAAGCCTTAAACGTTTCAAAATATATATCGAAACTAAAATCTAAGTGTACACAAGATATTGAAAGCGGTTTTTACAAGGTGTATACTAAACACGTAAAGAATAAATCCTGCTTCTAGCAGAAAAAAGAAATCTTAGGAGAAAATCTATGTCAGATTTAAAAAAATACGAAGGTGTTATTCCAGCCTTCTACGCATGTTATGATGATCAAGGAGAAGTAAGCCCAGAACGTACACGTGCCTTGGTTCAATACTTCATTGATAAAGGTGTTCAAGGTCTTTATGTCAATGGTTCTTCTGGTGAATGTATCTACCAAAGTGTTGAAGACCGCAAGTTGATTTTGGAAGAAGTCATGGCAGTTGCCAAAGGTAAATTAACTATTATTGCTCACGTTGCTTGCAACAATACCAAGGATAGTATGGAACTTGCTCGCCACGCAGAAAGTTTGGGTGTAGATGCCATTGCAACGATTCCACCAATTTACTTCCGCTTGCCAGAATACTCAGTTGCTAAATACTGGAACGATATCAGTTCTGCAGCTCTAAACACAGACTACGTTATCTACAACATTCCTCAATTGGCAGGAGTTGCTTTGACTCCAAGTCTATACACAGAAATGTTGAAAAATCCTCGTGTTATCGGTGTTAAGAACTCTTCTATGCCAGTTCAAGATATCCAAACCTTTGTGAGTCTTGGTGGAGAAGACCATATCGTCTTTAACGGTCCAGATGAACAGTTCCTAGGAGGTCGCCTCATGGGTGCTAAGGCTGGTATCGGTGGTACTTATGGTGCGATGCCAGAACTCTTCTTGAAACTCAACCAATTGATTGCGGATAAAGACTTGGAAACAGCGCGTGAATTGCAGTATGCTATCAACGCAATCATAGGTAAATTGACTTCTGCACATGGAAATATGTACGGTGTGATCAAAGAAGTCTTGAAAATCAATGAAGGATTGAACATTGGTTCTGTTCGTTCACCATTGACACCAGTAACCGAAGAAGATCGCCCAGTTGTAGAAGCAGCTGCAGCCTTGATTCGTGAAACCAAGGAGCGCTTCCTCTAATCTATAAGGAGGTATTTATGACACACTACGTTGCAATTGATATCGGTGGAACCAACATCAAATATGGTTTGATCGACCAAGAAGGCCAACTTGTTGAATCGCATGAAATGCCAACAGAGGCGCATAAGGGTGGACCTCATATCTTACAAAAGACCAAAGATATCGTTGCCAGCTATCTAGAAAAAGGCCCAGTAGCAGGTGTTGCTATTTCTTCTGCAGGAATGGTGGATCCAGATAAGGGTGAGATTTTCTACGCTGGTCCTCAGATTCCCAACTATGCTGGAACTCAATTCAAGAAGGAAATTGAGACTAGCTTTGCGATTCCTTGTGAGATTGAAAATGATGTCAACTGTGCAGGTCTGGCTGAGGCAGTATCTGGTTCAGGCAAGGGAGCGAGTGTCACTCTTTGCTTGACTATTGGAACAGGTATAGGGGGTTGCTTGATTATGGATGGGAAAGTTTTCCATGGATTTAGCAATTCAGCCTGTGAAGTTGGTTATATGCATATGCAGGATGGAGCTTTCCAAGACTTAGCCTCTACGACAGCCTTGGTGGAGTATGTAGCAGCAGCTCATGGCGATCCAGTTGAACAGTGGAATGGCCGACGCATCTTTAAGGAAGCTACAGAAGGAAACAAAATCTGTATGGCTGGTATTGACCGCATGGTAGAATATCTAGGAAAAGGTCTGGCAAATATTTGCTACGTTGCTAATCCAGAAGTGGTCATTCTCGGTGGCGGTATCATGGGACAAGAGGCTATCCTCAAACCCAAGATCCGCACAGCTTTGAAAGATGCTTTGGTACCAAGTCTAGCAGAAAAAACACGATTAGAATTTGCCCATCACCAAAATACAGCAGGTATGTTGGGCGCCTACTATCATTTCAAGACAAAACAATCCTAGTTTGGCTGAGCCAAACTAGGATTTTCTAATCAAATCCTCTTGACTTTCTTTATAATTGTGAGATAATAAATAAAATATATAAAGGAATTATATAAAATGGCTATAGCAAATTCAAGTAAAGTTGTGACCTTCCAAGCTAATAGAGAATTAGTAAATGATGCCATGGAAGTGTTAAAAGAAAAAAATCTCTCTCTTTCATCGGCACTTAGATTATTTTTAAAGAATGTTGCCGTAACAAATGAAGTAGATTTACTGAGTGAAGAGGAATTAGAGAAGGAGTATTTATTTAGACAATTACAAGCAGAAGTTCAAGAAAGTTATGCCAAGATTGAGGCTGGAAATTACTTGACAGATGAGGATGTCGTGACACGCTATGAATTATAAAAGATATAGGATTTTGTATTCTCCTAGAGTGATTGATAGTCTGGATAAAATATATCAGTATATAGCGGAGGAAATCGGTTCTGTAGAGGCTGCGAGACGAAAAGTAGCCAATATTAGAAAAGATATTAATCGGTTAGAAATTTTCCCCCAAGCTGGATTTGATGCCGATGAAAAATTTGGTAAGAAATTAGATCCTCACTACCAAACGCGAGGATTGACCTTGAGTAAGGATTACATCGTATTATATACAATTGTTGAGGATACTGTCAGACTTGCTTATTTACTCCCTTCAAAAAGTGATTATATGAAATTATTTAAGACTAAGTCAAGATACGACTAATTCATAATCTAGAAGAGTGATGTTTGGTGATGAATAAAAATCCTAGTTTGGCTCAGCCAAGCTAGGATTTTCTGATACGTTTTTGTCTACGATAGCCGTTGAGTTTTTTATTTTCCCAGTAGCTGTTAAAGATTTTTTCCTTGCTTTCACGATTGATTTCCAAAAAGTAGGCATAAATCAAATCGATAAAGAAGAGCATTGGAAGTTGAGCGGATATTCGTTGGATGTAGGATGACTGACTGTGGGTGGCTACAAGAACAGTCTCTGTATAGGCCTGGCTATCTTTATTGGGAACACTTGTAAAGAGTACAGTCTTTGCCCCCATCTCCTTGGCATCTAATAGGCTATCTAAAATAGAAGGAGTTGTGCCAGAAAGTGAGAAACCGAGTACGAGACAATTCTCATCCATAATGCTGGTCGTCCAAGCAAAACCGTCTTGATCGGTCAAGGCCTCGCAGACCACACCCAGACGCATGAAACGCAATTTCATTTCACGGGCGACAAGGCCAGAACTACCTGTTCCGAAGAAGTAGACACGCTCAGCATCTTCGATTAATTGGGCAATTTGTTCTAGTTGGACTTCGTCAATCAAGTCCTGTGTTTGTTCCCGCATATTACTATAGCTTCTGAGGACTCGTTTTGTCAGTGGACTATGTTTGTGAGAATGGGTGTCTTGTTTCTCTGCCTGGTGTTGGTATTGGAAAATAAATTCTCGATAGCCTGTAAAACCACACTTTTTAGCAAAGCGGGTCAGAGCGGCTTGAGAGATATGTAATTTTTGAGTGACTTGCTGGGATGATAAATCATCGGCAATAGTTTCAGCTTGCAAAAAATAGCGAGCGATTTCTTGCTCTAAATCTGTCATTTCTTCGAAGTGGGAATCAATGATGGTTGCTATATCTGGTTTGTCCATAGAAAGGCTCCTTTAAATGAGTCGTATTGGAAAAAGACTGGGTCATCGAACTTTTACATTTATTATATCATATAATATAGGGATAGATAAATAAAATCGTATTTTCCCGTAAAAAGGAAAAAGCTTTTTCCTTTTCCATAATTTTCTTCTCAAATTGTGGTACAATGAAGAGTAAGATTTTAAATAGAAATGAGACTGATTTGTATGAGAAAATTTGACAGCCATTCGATTCCGATTCGGCTTAATTTATTGTTTTCAATTGTCATTTTGCTCTTTATGGCCATCATTGGTCGCCTGCTTTATATGCAGGTTTTGAATAAGGATTTTTATGAGACAAAATTAGCATCTGCCAGTAAAACAAAGGTGACCACTAGTTCGGCTCGGGGCGAAATTTATGATGCCAGCGGCAAGCCTTTGGTTGAAAATACTGTGAAACAAGTTGTTTCCTTTACTCGAAACAACAAAATGACGGCTGCAGATTTGAAAGAAACAGCCAAGAAGTTGCTGGCTTATGTGGGAGTTTCTTCTCCAACATTGACTGACCGACAGTTGGCGGACTATTACCTAGCAGATCAAGATGTCTATAAGAAAGCAGTGGAAAGTTTACCACGTGAGAAGCGATTTGATTCTGATGGCAATCAATTATCTGAATCCGAGCTTTACAATAATACTGTTGAAAGTATCGATCCAAGTCAATTGACCTACTCGGATGACGAAAAGAAAGAAATTTACCTCTTTAGTCAACTCAATGCAGTTGGAAATTTTGCGACAGGGACCATTGCGACAGATTCTTTGACAGATACACAGATTGCCCTGATTGCTTCAGCTTCTAAGAATTTACCTGGTATCAGTATTTCAACTTCGTGGGATCGAAAGGTTCTAGAGACTTCTCTTTCGTCTATAGTAGGAAGTGTATCCAGTGAAAAAGCTGGTCTACCAGCTGAGGAAGCAGATGCTTATATTAAAAAGGGCTATTCTCTAAACGACCGTGTTGGAACCTCTTATCTAGAAAAACAATATGAAGAAACCTTGCAAGGGAAACGCTCAGTTAAGGAAATCCATCTAGATAAGTACGGTAACATGGAAAGTGTCGAAAATATCGAAGATGGTACCAAAGGGAATAATATTAAACTGACTATTGATTTGGCCTTCCAAGATAGCGTGGACAATCTGCTTAAGAGTTATTTCAATTCCGAACTGGGAAATGGAGGAGCCAAGTATTCAGAAGGTGTGTATGCAGTTGCCCTCAACCCAAAAACAGGTGCGGTTTTGTCTATGTCAGGACTCAAACATGACTTGAAAACGGGAGATTTAACACCTGATTCCTTGGGAACAGTAACCGATGTCTTTGTACCCGGTTCGGTCGTTAAGGCGGCGACCATCAGCTCTGGTTGGGAGAATGGAGTCTTATCAGGGAATCAGACCTTGACAGACCAACCGATTGTCTTCCAAGGTTCAGCTCCAATTAATTCTTGGTATACTCAGGCCTACGGTTCATTCCCGATTACAGCTGTGGAAGCCTTGGAGTATTCTTCTAATACCTACATGGTTCAAACGGCTTTGGGCATTATGGGTCAGACCTATCAACCCAATATGTTTGTTTTAACTAACAATTTAGAATCCGCTATGGGGAAACTTCGTTCGACATTTGCGGAATATGGTCTTGGAGCCTCAACAGGCATTGACCTTCCAGATGAGTCAACTGGTTTTATTCCAAAAGAGTATAATTTCGCTAATTACATTACCAATGCATTTGGTCAGTTTGATAACTACACCCCAATGCAATTAGCCCAGTACGTTGGAACTATTGCCAACAACGGTGTTAGGATTGCCCCCCACATTGTTGAGGGGATTTATGGAAATAATGAACAAGGTGGTTTAGGAGATTTAATTCAATCTATTGATACCAAGGAAATGAATAAAATTAATATTTCTGAGTCTGATGTTTCCATCCTCCAACAAGGCTTTTATCAAGTGTCACATGGTGGTAGTGCTTTGACAACCGGTCGTGCCTTTTCAAATGGCGCAAGCGTATCGATTAGTGGTAAAACAGGTACTGCCGAAAGTTATGTTGAGGGTGGTCAAGAAGCTAACAATACTAATGCTGTGGCCTATGCACCATCAGATAATCCTCAAATCGCTGTAGCTGTTGTCTTCCCTCATAACACCAACCTTACAAATGGTGTCGGACCTTCCATTGCGCGCGATATTATCAACCTCTATAACCAACACCATCCAATGAATTAGAAAGGAACATATGCTTTATCCAACACCTATTGCTAAGCTAATTGACAGTTATTCTAAGTTACCGGGTATCGGGATTAAGACGGCTACACGTCTGGCCTTTTATACGATTGGAATGTCTGATGACGATGTCAATGAATTTGCTAAAAATCTCCTTTCTGCTAAGAGAGAGCTGACCTACTGTTCCATCTGCGGTCGCCTGACTGATGACGATCCTTGCTCTATCTGTACCGATCCGACTCGTGACCAGACGACAATTTTGGTGTTAGAGGATAGTCGCGATGTGGCAGCCATGGAGAATATCCAAGAATACCATGGACTCTATCATGTTTTACATGGACTCATTTCTCCCATGAATGGTATCAGTCCAGATGATATCAATCTCAAGAGCCTTATGACTCGTCTGATGGATAGTGAAGTTTCAGAAGTGATTGTGGCGACCAATGCTACAGCAGATGGTGAAGCGACATCCATGTATCTTTCACGCTTGCTCAAGCCAGCTGGTATCAAGGTTACGCGTCTAGCACGAGGTCTAGCTGTGGGAGCGGACATTGAATATGCGGATGAAGTTACACTCTTACGAGCCATTGAAAATCGAACAGAGTTGTAAGTCTAGACAAATGAACACACTCAATTTATTTAGACAAAAATCACGGAGACCGACAGTTGTTTTATCGGTCTCTTTTTAGATTTATTGGAGACCAGTATCAGGTTCAAGTTTCAAAAAAGAAGCAAATATGATATACTAAAGAATGAGTATTCTATTAGAATTGGAACAAATAATATGAAACAAACGATTATTCTTTTATACGGTGGACGTAGTGCAGAGCGTGAAGTCTCTGTTCTTTCAGCTGAGAGTGTGATGCGTGCGGTCAACTACGACCGTTTCACAGTCGAGACTTTCTTCATCAGCCAGTCAGGTGACTTTATTAAAACGCAAGAATTTAGCCAGACTCCAGGTCAAGAGGACCGTCTCATGACCAATGAAACCATTGATTGGGATAAGAAAGTTGCACCAAGTGCCATCTACAAAGAAGGGGCAGTGGTCTTTCCAGTTCTTCATGGTCCGATGGGAGAAGATGGCTCTGTTCAAGGCTTCCTTGAAGTTTTGAAAATGCCTTATGTTGGTTGCAACATCTTGTCATCTAGTCTTGCCATGGATAAAATCACCACCAAACGTGTGTTAGAATCTGTCGGGATTGCCCAAGTTCCTTATGTGGCCATTGTCGAAGGTGATGATGTGACTGCTAAAATTTCCGAAGTTGAAGAAAAATTGACTTATCCAGTCTTCACAAAACCATCAAACATGGGTTCTAGTGTCGGTATTTCTAAGTCTGAAAATCAAGAAGAACTCCGTCAAGCCTTGAAACTTGCCTTCCAATATGACAGCCGTGTCTTGGTAGAGCAAGGGGTAAATGCTCGTGAAATCGAGGTTGGTCTCTTGGGCAACTACGATGTCAAGAGTACGCTACCAGGAGAAGTAGTCAAGGATGTTGCCTTTTATGACTACGATGCCAAGTATATTGATAACAAGATTACTATGGACATCCCAGCCAAAATCAGTGATGATGTGGTAGCTGTCATGCGTCAGAATGCAGAAACAGCCTTCCGTGCCATTGGTGGCCTCGGTCTATCTCGTTGTGATTTCTTCTATACAGATAAGGGAGAGATTTTCCTCAACGAGCTCAATACCATGCCAGGTTTCACCCAGTGGTCTATGTACCCACTACTTTGGGACAATATGGGAATCAGCTACCCAGACCTAATCGAGCGATTGGTTGACCTTGCCAAGGAAAGTTTTGACAAGCGCGAAGCGCATTTGCTATAAAATGAAAGAGAGGGTAGGAGCCAGAACCATCACTGCAAGGTGATCAGAGTTCTCGGACTTCGACCCTTTTTAAAGGAGTAGAAATGAAACTTACAATTCACGAAGTGGCTCAAGTTGTAGGAGCTAAAAATGATGTCAGTATATTTGAGGACACCCAGTTAGAGAAGGCTGAGTTTGACAGTCGTCTGATTGCGACAGGGGATTTATTTGTGCCCCTCAAAGGTGCGCGTGACGGTCATGACTTTATCGAAACAGCTTTTGAAAATGGCGCTGCTGCAACCCTGTCTGAGAAAGAGGTCGCAAATCATCCCTACATTCTAGTAGATGACGTTTTGGCTGCCTTTCAATCCCTAGCTGCCTACTATCTTGAAAAAACAGCAGTTGATGTTTTTGCTGTCACAGGTTCAAATGGTAAAACAACAACCAAAGACATGTTGGCGCACTTGCTATCAACAACCTACAAGACCTACAAAACTCAAGGTAACTACAATAATGAGATTGGTCTTCCTTACACGGTTCTTCATATGCCTGAAGAAACAGAAAAGTTGGTCTTGGAGATGGGACAGGATCACTTGGGAGATATTCATCTCTTGTCTGAATTGGCTCATCCAAAAACAGCCATTGTGACCTTGGTTGGAGAAGCACATTTGGCCTTTTTCAAAGACCGTTCAGAGATTGCTAAAGGAAAAATGCAAATTGCAGATGGTATGTCATCGGGTTCTTTGCTTTTGGCACCGGCTGACTCGATTGTAGAGGACTACTTGCCAGCTGACAAAAAGGTAGTTCGTTTTGGGCAAGGAGCAGAGTTGGAAATTACAGACTTGATTGAGCGCAAGGATAGTCTGACATTTAAGGCTAATTTCTTGGAACAAGCCCTTGATTTGCCAGTGACTGGTAAGTACAATGCCACTAATGCTATGATTGCATCCTATGTTGCCCTGCAAGAAGGAGTGTCAGAGGAGCAAATTCGTCAGGCTTTCCAAAATCTTGAATTGACGCGTAACCGTACCGAATGGAAGAAAGCAGTCAATGGAGCGGATATCTTGTCAGATGTTTACAATGCCAATCCAACTGCTATGAAGCTAATTTTGGAGACTTTCTCTGCCATTCCAGCCAATGAAGGGGGCAAGAAAATCGCTGTCTTAGCAGACATGAAGGAACTCGGTGACCAGTCTGTTCAGCTCCATAACCAGATGATTTTGAGCCTTTCACCAGATGTGCTGGATACCGTGATTTTCTACGGAGAAGACATTGCAGAATTGGCCCAACTTGCCAGTCAAATGTTCCCAATCGGCCACGTTTACTACTTCAAGAAAACAGATGACCAAGACCAATTTGAAGACCTAGTTAAGCAGGTCAAGGAAAGCTTAGGAGTCCACGACCAAATCCTGCTCAAAGGCTCTAACTCCATGAATCTAGCTAAGCTGGTAGAAAGTTTAGAACATGAAGACAAGTGATTTTGTCAAGTATTTGCAAAGAATGATTGCCTTTACAGATACTGGATTAACCTTTACAAAGGATCCTTTTGACCGTGAGCGCTACGAAGACTTGCGAGGTCTTTTATCTGAAATGTTGAATCAAGCATCAGACCTGGATGCAGAAGAAGTGGCAGAAGTCTTGAAACCGACCTCCGCTTATGCGACTCCTTTAATGGACGTCCGTGCTTGGATTGTTGAGGATGAGAAGATTTGTCTGGTTAGGGGACAAGGAGAGGATAGTTGGGCTTTGCCAGGTGGTTTTGGTGAGGTTGGCTATTCTCCAACCGAAAATATTCTCAAGGAAATTGAAGAAGAAACCGGTTTTAAAGCCAAAGTTGAAAGACTGCTAGCTGTTTTTGATACTAATCGTTTCCAACTACAGAGCAAACAGTATGCAAAGTTTGTTTTTGAATGTAAGCTTCTTGATGGACAATTCCAAGAAAATCAAGAAATCGCTGACCTTCAATTTTTTGCCATTGACCAACTGCCGAACTTATCTGAAAAACGCATTACCAAGGAGCAAATAGAGATTCTTTGGCAGGTTTATCAAGGTCAGAGGGAGCAATATCTTGACTAAGAAGATAATTATCGTATTTCTAAATTCATTTTTCTTAAATAGCATGGTATAATAAAATGCAGGAAAATTTTGAATCATGAGGAAGACTAGATGAATTTATGGGATATTTTTTTTACGACCCAAGCAACAGAACCACCCAAATTTGACCTTTTTTGGTATGTCAGTATATTTACACTCTTGGCCTTGACCTTTTATACAGCCTATCGTTATCGTGAAAAGAAGGCTTATCAACGATTTTTCCAAATCTTGCAGGCAGTTCAGTTAATCCTTCTTTATGGATGGTACGGGGTTAATCATATGCCATTGTCAGAAAGCTTACCCTTTTACCATTGCCGTATGGCTATGTTTGTGGTGCTTTTGCTTCCTGGTCAATCCAAATATCGGCAGTATTTTGCATTACTAGGAACATTTGGGACATTAGCAGCCTTTGTTTATCCCGTGCCAGATCCTTACCCATTCCCGCATATTGCGATTTTATCCTTTATCTTTGGACACTTAGCACTCTTAGGAAATTCACTGGTTTATCTCTTGAAACAGTACGACGCAAAAATGCTTGATGTGAAAAGAATTTTTCTTATGACCTTTGGACTAAATGCCTTGATTTTTGTGGTCAATTTGGTAACAGGTGGAGATTACGGATTCTTGACCAAACCACCATTGGTTGGAGATCACGGCTTAGTGGCTAATTATTTGATCGTTTCTGTAGCCTTATCAGCAGCCATTACTTTGACCAAGAAAATCTTGGAACTATTTTTAGAACAAGAAGCAGAAAAAATGATTGCAAAGAAAGCTTAAATTCAAGCTTTCTTTTTTTCATAAATCTGATTTTTTATAACTTGTTTGGAAGAGAAAAAGAGCTGATGAGAGAATATGAAAAAATGGTAAGTAAATTTAGGAAAAACTAAGCACGATTGGATTTTTTGTGTTATAATATTCTGTGAATAGCTATGCCCTATTTTAGCTATATTGAATAGAAGTTTGAAACTTGGAAGAGAGAGGATGCGATGTAATGACTAGAGATGGTTTTTTTACAGGCTTAGATATCGGAACTAATTCGATTAAGGTATTGGTTGCCGAGCTTAGAAATGGTGAACTAAATGTAATTGGTGTAAGTAATGCCAAGAGTAAAGGTGTAAAGGATGGGATTATCGTTGATATTGAAGCAGCAGCAACTGCTATCAAGTCAGCTATTTCCCAAGCAGAAGAGAAGGCTGGCATTTCAATCAAATCAGTGAATGTTGGTTTGCCTGGAAATCTTTTGCAAGTAGAACCAACTCAAGGAATGATTCCAGTTACATCTGATACAAAAGAAATTACAGATCAAGATGTCGAGAATGTTGTCAAATCAGCCTTGACGAAGAGTATGACACCAGATCGTGAAGTCATTACTTTTATTCCAGAAGAATTTATCGTAGATGGTTTCCAAGGTATTCGTGATCCACGTGGCATGATGGGTGTTCGTCTTGAAATGCGTGGTTTGCTTTACACAGGTCCACGTACTATTCTTCACAATTTACGCAAGACAGTTGAGCGCTCAGGTGTTCAAGTTGAAAATATTATTATTTCGCCATTGGCTTTGGTTCGTTCAGTCTTGAACGAAGGTGAGCGTGAATTTGGAGCTACTGTGATTGATATGGGAGCAGGGCAAACAACTGTTGCTACAATCCGTAACCAAGAACTCCAGTTTACAAATATTCTTCAAGAAGGTGGAGATTATGTCACAAAAGATATCTCTAAAGTCTTGAAGACTTCACAAAAACTAGCTGAAGGATTGAAATTGAACTATGGTGAAGCCTATCCTTCACTTGCAAGTAATGAAACCTTCCAAGTTGAAGTGATTGGTGAAGTAGAGCCTGTAGAAGTTACAGAAAGCTATCTAGCAGAGATTATTTCAGCTCGCATTAAACACATTTTTGAACAAATTAAACAAGAGTTGGAGAGAAGACATTTGTTGGATCTTCCAGGTGGAATTGTTCTGATTGGTGGAAATGCTATTTTGCCAGGTATCGTAGAACTTGCACAGGAAGTCTTTGGCGTTGGTGTCAAACTTTACGTTCCAAATCAAGTTGGAATTCGTAACCCTGCCTTTGCTCATGTGATCAGCTTGTCTGAATTTGCTGGTCAATTGACTGAAGTACATTTATTAGCGCAACGAGCAGTCAAGGGTGAAGATACCTTGCGTCATCAACCAATTAATTTCGGCGGGATGATTCAACGTGTTACGCAGGTAGCACAACCTACCCCAATTCAACCAGTTCAAAATACTGAGGTAGAGACATCAGCTTCTACGAACGTAGTTGCTCCGAAAGAAGATAAAGTATCTTCTCAAAATAAACCAAAAATCGCAGATCGTTTCCGTGGCTTAATCGGAAGCATGTTTGATGAATAAAAGAGGAAAAATAAACTATGACATTTTCATTTGATACAGCAGCAGCTCAAGGTGCAGTTATTAAAGTAATCGGTGTTGGTGGAGGTGGTGGTAACGCCATTAACCGCATGGTTGACGAAGGTGTTGCAGGCGTAGAATTTATCGCAGCAAACACAGATGTACAAGCTTTGAGTAGTACAAAAGCTGAGACTGTAATTCAGTTAGGCCCTAAATTGACTCGTGGTTTGGGTGCTGGCGGTCGACCTGAAGTTGGTCAAAAGGCAGCTGAAGAAAGCGAAGAAGCTTTGACTCAAGCTATTACTGGAGCAGATATGGTCTTCATTACTGCAGGTATGGGAGGTGGTTCTGGTACTGGTGCAGCTCCTGTTATTGCCCGCATTGCTAAAGATTTAGGTGCTCTTACAGTTGGTGTTGTGACACGTCCTTTCGGTTTCGAAGGAAGCAAACGTGGTCAGTACGCTGTAGAAGGAATCAATCAACTTCGTGAGCATGTAGATACTCTATTGATTATTTCAAACAACAACTTGCTTGAAATTGTTGATAAGAAAACTCCACTTCTTGAAGCTCTTAGCGAAGCAGATAACGTACTTCGCCAAGGTGTTCAAGGGATTACGGATTTGATCACAAATCCTGGTTTGATTAACCTTGACTTTGCCGATGTGAAAACAGTTATGGCAAATAAAGGGAACGCCCTAATGGGTATCGGTATCGGTAGTGGTGAAGAACGTGTGGTAGAAGCAGCTCGTAAGGCAATTTACTCACCACTTCTTGAAACAACTATTGACGGTGCCGAGGATGTCATTGTCAACGTTACTGGTGGACTTGACTTGACTTTGATTGAAGCAGAAGAAGCTTCAGAAATCGTCAACCAAGCGGCTGGTCAAGGAGTGAACATCTGGCTCGGAACATCTATCGATGAAAACATGAAAGATGAAATTCGTGTTACAGTCGTTGCAACTGGTGTTCGTCAAGATCGTGTTGAAAAAGTTGTGGGCCATGCACCAAGACAAGCTGTTCGTCATGAACAAGCAAGCCCTAGTCATGCACACAATCATAATCGTCAGTTTGATATGGCTGAAACTGCAGAAATTCCAAGTCCAGCACCTCGTCGCACAGAAACTTCTCAAACTTCAGCATTTGGTGATTGGGACTTGCGTCGTGAGACAATTGTTCGTCCGACTGATTCAGTTGTATCACCAGTTGAACGTTTTGAAGCACCATCTTTACACGATGAGGATGAATTAGACACTCCTCCATTTTTCAAAAATCGTTAAGTAAATGAATTTGAAAGAAAATACAGAACGTGTTTTTCAACAAATAAAAGATGCAAGTCAGCAGTCAGGAAGAGAAGCCAATTCTGTTTCGGTTGTTGCTGTTACAAAATATGTAGACGTACCGACAGCGGAGGCTTTGCTTCCGCTAGGTGTGCATCATATTGGTGAAAATCGTGTGGATAAATTTCTTGAGAAATATGAAGCTTTAAAAGATAGAAATATTACCTGGCATTTGATTGGAACCTTGCAAAGACGCAAGGTCAAAGATGTCATTCAGTATGTTGATTATTTCCACGCTTTGGATTCATTAAAGCTAGCAGAAGAAATTCAAAAAAGAAGTAACCGAGTTGTTAAGTGTTTCTTACAAGTAAATATCTCAAGGGAAGAGAGCAAACATGGTTTTTCAAAGGAAGAACTACTGGAGCTCTTGCCAGAATTGGCCACCTTAGATAAAATTGAATATGTAGGCTTGATGACCATGGCTCCTTTTGAAGCTAGTAGTGATGAGTTGAAAGAAATTTTTAAAGCTACGCAGGATTTGCAACTAGAAATTAGAGAAAAACAAATTCCCAATATGCCAATGACAGACTTGAGTATGGGTATGAGTCGTGACTACAAGGAAGCGATTGAATTTGGCTCAACATTTGTCAGAATTGGTACAGCATTTTTTAAATAGGAAAGAAATATGTCTTTAAAAGATAGATTTGATAAATTTATAGATTATTTTACAGAAGATGGAGAAGATGTTGGTACTACTTATCAGCCTAAAGCTGAAGAGCCGATTGTGACTCCAGTCCCTTCTGTTCAAGAGTTGCCTCAACAAGCTGGTAGCACGCCATCTAAAGATAAAAACATCACCCGTCTTCATGCCCGTCAACAAGAGTTGGCTATGCAAAGTCAACGTTCTACTGATAAGGTGACAATTGATGTTCGTTATCCACGTAAATACGAAGATGCCACAGATATTGTTGATTTATTAGCTGGTAATGAGAGTATTTTGATTGATTTTCAATATATGACAGAAGTTCAAGCACGTCGTTGTTTGGATTATCTGGACGGGGCACGTCACGTTTTAGCTGGTAACATGAAAAAGGTAGCATCTACTATGTACCTGCTGACACCAGTTGATGTTGTCGTCAATATTGAAGACATCAAAATTCCAGATGAATCACAAAATGGTGAATTTGGCTTTGATATGAAACGTACGAGAGTGAGATAATGCTCTTTCTCATCCGTTTTATTCAGAATGCAGTGGATATCTATTCACTGATTTTAATCATTTTTGCTCTGATGTCTTGGTTTCCCAATGCTTATGAATCACGTCTGGGACGATTGATTATTAGTTTAGTGAAACCGATAATTGCTCCCTTGCAACGTTTACCCCTTCAGATTGCAGGTCTTGACTTGTCTGTTTGGATTGCGGTATTACTAGTTCACTTTCTAGGGGAACAATTGATTCGACTTTTAGTGATCTTTCTATGAACAAGATGATTTATCAACACTTTTCTAAGAATGATTCGTCTTTTATTGATAAGGGAGTAGAATGGATAAAAAAGGTAGAAGATTCTTATTCTCCTTTTTTAACACCCTTTGTAAATCCCCATCAGGAAAAGATTTTAAAAGTTCTAGCATCAACCAACGGCCTCTCCTATATGAGCAGTCGGCAGTTTCTTGAAACTGAGTATGTGCGGGTTCTCCTATATCCTGATTATTTTGAACCCGAGTTTTCTGATTTTGAACTATCCTTGCAAGAAATAGTCTATCCTAATAAGTTTGAACGCTTAACGCATGCAAAAATATTAGGGACTGTTTTAAATCAGCTGGGAATTGATAGAAAGCTATTTGGTGATATCTTAGTCAATGAAGAGAGAGCACAGATTATCATTAATCGACAGTTTAGTCTCCTTTTCCAAGACGGTATTACGAAAATTGCTCGTCTACCAGTTCGTCTAGAAGAACGGGATTTTACTGAGAAGATTGATACAGTGGAGGACTATCAAGAATTAGATATTTGTATCGCTAGTTCTAGGTTAGATGTTTTTCTAGCTGGGGTCTTCAAGCTGTCTAGAAATCAGGCAAATCAGTTAATTGAAAAGCAGGCAGTTCAAGTCAATTACCATTTAGTTGAAAAATCAGATTATGCAGTTCAAATTGGTGATTTGATTAGTGTAAGGAAATTTGGTCGATTGAAACTCGTTAGGGATAATGGGCAAACAAAAAAAGATAAAAAGAAATTAACGGTCCAATTGTTATTAAGTAAGTGAGGAAAATTATGCCAATTACATCGTTAGAAATCAAAGATAAAACCTTTAGCACACGCTTTAGAGGGTTTGATCAAGAAGAAGTAGATGAATTTTTAGATATTGTAGTCCGTGATTATGAAGATTTGGTTCGCTCTAATCATGATAAGGATTTACATATTAAGAGTTTGGAAGAACGTTTGTCTTACTTTGATGAGATGAAAGATTCATTGAGCCAGTCTGTATTGATTGCACAAGATACAGCTGAACGAGTAAAACAAGCTGCAACTGAACGTTCAAACAATATCATTCACCAAGCAGAGCAGGATGCACAACGTTTGTTGGAAGAAGCTAAGTACAAGGCAAATGAAATTCTTCGTCAAGCAACTGATAATGCTAAGAAAGTTGCTGTTGAAACAGAAGAATTGAAGAACAAGAGCCGTGTCTTCCACCAACGTCTCAAATCAACAATTGAGAGCCAGTTAGCAATTGTTGAATCTTCAGATTGGGAAGACATTCTTCGTCCAACAGCTACTTATCTTCAGACAAGTGATGAGGCCTTCAAAGAAGTGGTCAGCGAAGTCTTAGGTGACTCTGTCTTGCAACAACATCCAGAGGAAGAACCAATTGATATTACTCGCCAGTTTTCTCCCGAGGAAATGGCAGAGTTGCAAGCGCGTATCGAAGCGGCTAATAAGGAACTTGCAGAAGCCGAAGCAAGAGCTGAGCAGGAACAAGTGGTTTCACCAGCTCCGGTTGTTGAAGAAAGTCCAGCTCATCCAGTTGGTCCAATGTATGAAGAGCCAGAAGTAGCTCCAAGCCATTATTCAGGACCAACACCAGCTACTGAAGCTGTAAACTCAGAACCAGGTTTTGCGGCACCGCAAGAATCTGTTACAATTTTATAAGAAATATTCTGAGAACAATATCTTATCCTTATATTTCCAGCGAGCAGGAGATGGTGTGAGTCCTGTAATCCCTAATGCTAAGATTATCCTCTCAAAAACTCAAGTCTGAAGCTAGTAAGATTTGACGTTCCCCACGTTACGGGATAAGAGGGAGAAAGACTAAATCTTTTTCCGAATAAAGGTGGTACCACGATTTTCGTCCTTTTTGGCAGTCGTGGTTTTTAATTTGTTATTATTTATAAAGGAGATACCATGAAACTCAAAGATACCCTTAACCTTGGGAAAACAGCTTTCCCAATGCGTGCAGGACTTCCTACCAAAGAGCCAGTTTGGCAAAAGGAATGGGAAGATGCAAAGCTTTATCAACGTCGTCAAGAATTGAACCAAGGAAAACCTCATTTCACCTTGCATGATGGCCCTCCATACGCGAACGGAAATATTCACGTTGGACACGCTATGAACAAAATTTCAAAAGATATCATTGTTCGTTCAAAATCAATGTCAGGTTTTTACGCACCATTTATCCCAGGTTGGGACACTCATGGTCTGCCAATCGAGCAAGTTTTGGCAAAACAAGGTATCAAACGTAAAGAAATGGACTTGGTTGAGTACTTGAAACTTTGCCGTGAATACGCTCTTTCTCAAGTAGATAAACAACGCGAAGACTTCAAACGTTTGGGTGTTTCTGGTGACTGGGAAAATCCATATGTGACTTTGACTCCTGACTATGAAGCAGCTCAAATCCGTGTATTTGGTGAGATGGCTAATAAAGGTTATATCTACCGTGGTGCAAAACCAGTTTACTGGTCTTGGTCATCTGAGTCAGCCCTTGCTGAAGCGGAGATTGAATACCATGATTTGGTTTCAACTTCCCTTTACTATGCCAACAAGGTAAAAGATGGCAAAGGTGTTCTAGATACAGATACTTATATCGTAGTCTGGACAACAACTCCATTTACCATCACAGCTTCTCGTGGTCTGACTGTTGGTGCAGATATTGATTATGTTTTGGTTCAACCTACTGGCGAAGCTCGTAAGTTTGTGGTTGCTGCAGAATTATTGACTAGCTTGTCTGAGAAATTTGGCTGGGTTGATGTTCAAGTTTTAGCAACTTACCGTGGTCAAGAATTGAACCACATTGTAACAGAACACCCATGGGATACAGCCGTAGATGAGTTGGTGATCCTTGGTGACCACGTTACGACTGACTCTGGTACAGGTATCGTCCATACAGCCCCTGGTTTTGGTGAGGACGACTACAATGTTGGTATTGCTAATGGTCTTGAAGTCGCAGTGACTGTTGACGAACGTGGTATCATGATGGGGAATGCTGGTCCTGAGTTTGAAGGTCAATTCTATGAAAAGGTAGTTCCAACTGTTATTGAAAAACTTGGTAACCTCCTTCTTGCCCAAGAAGAAATCTCTCACTCATATCCATTTGACTGGCGTACTAAGAAACCAATCATCTGGCGTGCAGTTCCACAATGGTTTGCCTCAGTTTCTAAATTCCGCCAAGAAATCTTGGACGAAATTGAAAAGGTGAAATTCCACTCAGAATGGGGTAAAGTCCGTCTTTACAATATGATTCGTGACCGTGGCGACTGGGTTATCTCTCGTCAACGTGCTTGGGGTGTTCCGCTTCCAATTTTCTACGCTGAAGATGGTACAGCGATCATGACTGCTGAAACGATTGAACATGTGGCTCAACTCTTTGAGGAACATGGTTCAAGCATTTGGTGGGAACGTGATGCAAAAGACCTTTTACCAGAAGGATTTACTCATTCAGGTTCACCAAACGGCGAGTTCAAAAAAGAAACTGATATCATGGACGTTTGGTTTGACTCAGGTTCATCATGGAATGGAGTGGTAGTAAACCGTCCTGAGTTGACTTACCCAGCAGACCTTTACCTAGAAGGTTCTGACCAGTACCGTGGTTGGTTCAACTCTTCACTCATCACATCTGTTGCCAACCATGGTGTAGCACCTTACAAACAAATTCTGTCACAAGGATTTGCCCTTGACGGTAAAGGTGAGAAGATGTCTAAATCTCTTGGAAATACCATTGCTCCAAGCGATGTTGAAAAACAATTTGGTGCTGAAATCTTGCGTCTCTGGGTAACAAGTGTGGATTCAAGCAATGATGTGCGTATCTCTATGGATATCTTGAGCCAAGTCTCTGAAACTTACCGTAAGATTCGTAACACCCTTCGTTTCTTGATTGCCAATACATCTGACTTTAACCCAGCTCAAGATGCAGTCGCTTACGATGAGCTTCGCTCAGTTGATAAGTACATGACTATTCGCTTTAACCAGCTTGTGAAAACGATTCGTGATGCTTATGCAAACTTCGAATTCTTGACAATCTACAAGGCGCTTGTTAACTTTATCAACGTTGACTTGTCAGCCTTCTACCTTGACTTTGCCAAAGATGTTGTTTACATTGAAGGGGCTAAGTCACTGGAACGCCGTCAAATGCAGACTGTCTTCTATGACATTCTTGTCAAAATCACCAAACTCTTGACACCAATCCTTCCTCACACAGCAGAGGAAATCTGGTCATATCTTGAGTTTGAAGCCGAAGACTTTGTTCAGTTGTCAGAATTACCAGAAGCGGAAACCTTTGCTAACCAAGAGGAAATCTTGGACACATGGGCAGCCTTCATGGACTTCCGTGGACAAGCTCAAAAAGCCTTGGAAGAAGCTCGTAATGCTAAAGTAATCGGTAAATCCCTTGAAGCTCATTTGACAGTTTATCCAAACGAAGTCGTGAAAACTCTACTCGAAGCAGTAAACAGCAATGTAGCTCAACTCTTGATCGTCTCAGAATTGACCATCGCAGAAGGACCAGCTCCAGAAGGTGCAGTAGCCTTTGAAGATGTAGCTTTCACTGTAGAACGTGCAACTGGTGAAGTGTGTGACCGTTGCCGTCGTATCGACCCGACAACAGCAGAACGTCATTACCACGCAACCATCTGTGACCACTGCGCAAGCATCGTAGAAGAAAACTTTGCGGACGCAGTTGCTGAAGGATTTGAAGAGAAATAAGGTTGAGAAGTCTAGGGAAAACTCCATTTGAGAAGAAAAGACAACTAATTTTATAGTCTATTAAACGCATTGTATCACGTTTTTGAACACCTGATACGATGCGTTTTTATCATGTTTGTACCTTTTTGTCCTGCTCTTGTTTCAATCAACTCTACACCGTTATATATTATAGAAATTCAAAAAGCTCATGATTCATCTGAAAAGCAGATTTCATGAGCTTTTATCGTAATTCTAAATAGATTCATTAATCAAGTTTTTGAGATTTAATAGGAGATGCTCTAAGGTTAGGACTGTTTTCTGCTGGTGAGCTAGTTGGTAGAGATTTTGAAAGTAGTCTTGGATATCGTTCTCAAAATTTTGAGGTAGATGAGAGCAATTGTTTTTCGCGAACTGGAGCATGCGTTTTTCTCCTGGATGGAGTTGCTCATTGAAGGCGAAGAGCAAATCGAAATAAGAGGCGAAAAACTCGCTAGTGCGGTGATTGATGCTGAGTAAATCTTGGCGTTTGAGGGCTTTTTTGATTTGTCTTGAAAAAGCTGGCATAGCTTGGTCGAGGAGCAGGAACTGCTTGTTTATGATATTCTTTTTCAGTTCAGCTGGATAAGGAAGATTGTATTTTTTCTGGAGAGCAGCATAGTGACCATCTTGATCGTAGATAATCTTACTGTTGAGCAGATTGTGCCACATACAAGTAGTGTAAGAATTCTGGGCTTGGTGCTCTACAACTACGGCTTGTAAATCTTTGTCAAATTCGTCCAGAGAGCGGTAAATCAACTCGATTTCGATACCATTATTGAGAACACAATCATCCTCCAATTCCCAAAATTGATTACCGATTTCCATATAGGAGCAGTATTTACTGAGGATTTCTTTTCTGATATCTGGCGAGAGAGGAGCACTGAGGTAGACATATACATCATAATCAGAGTCTTTGTCAAAATCTTGTCCGGCCCGTGAACCTCCTAGAGCTAGAGCCTCTACTTGCTCTAGTAGAGCCAATTCTTTAAAGAGATGTTGTGGCATAATGTTAACCTTCTTTATTTTTTGACATCATTCTAACAAAAAGTAAAGAGACTAGCAAGGGTGAAATGGAAATTTCTTTTCACATATTTGCGTATATTTGTTTAAAGCAATCCAACTGCCAAACAGTCGGTTCCTTTTTGGTTTTGACTAGCTTTTTTGTGAAAAATTGTGTAAAATAGAATAGATAAACGAGGGGAAACCTCGGAAAATTTAAAGGAGAATCCATCTAATGGTAAAATTGGTTTTTGCTCGCCACGGTGAGTCTGAATGGAACAAAGCTAACCTTTTCACTGGTTGGGCTGATGTTGATTTGTCTGAAAAAGGTACACAACAAGCGATTGACGCTGGTAAATTGATCAAAGAAGCTGGTATCGAATTTGACCAAGCTTACACTTCAGTATTGAAACGTGCGATCAAAACAACTAACTTGGCTCTTGAAGCTTCTGACCAATTGTGGGTTCCAGTTGAAAAATCATGGCGTTTGAACGAACGTCACTACGGTGGTTTGACTGGTAAAAACAAAGCTGAAGCTGCTGAACAATTTGGTGATGAGCAAGTTCACATCTGGCGTCGTTCATACGATGTATTGCCTCCAAACATGGACCGTGATGATGAGCACTCAGCTCACACTGACCGTCGTTACGCTTCACTTGACGATTCAGTTATTCCAGATGCTGAAAACTTGAAAGTGACTTTGGAACGTGCACTTCCATTCTGGGAAGATAAAATCGCTCCAGCTCTTAAAGATGGTAAAAACGTATTCGTAGGAGCTCACGGTAACTCAATCCGTGCCCTTGTAAAACACATCAAAGGTTTGTCAGACGACGAAATCATGGACGTGGAAATCCCTAACTTCCCACCATTGGTATTCGAATTCGACGAAAAATTGAATGTAGTTTCTGAATACTACCTTGGAAAATAAAAAATTGTAAGCCTAGGATTGATTTCTAGGCTTTTTATGTTAGTATGGTAGTATGATAAGGAATAAAAAACAAGATTATGTATTGGCCTACAAGCAACCAGCGTCAACGACATATAAGGGTTGGGAAGAAGAGGCCTTACCCATAGGCAATGGTTCTTTAGGGGCAAAAATATTTGGGCTTATAGGGGCTGAGCGGATTCAATTCAATGAAAAAAGTCTCTGGTCTGGTGGTCCACTTCCTGCTAGTTCAGATTATCAGGGTGGAAATCTTCAGGACCAGTATGGTTTTTTAGCTGAGATTCGGCAGGCTTTGGAGAAGAGAGATTACAATACTGCTAAAGAACTGGCTGAACAGCACCTAGTCGGGCCCCAAACGAGTCAATATGGGACCTATCTGTCCTTTGGGGATATTCATATTGAGTTTAGCAAGCAAGGCAAGACTTTGTCTCAGGTGACGGATTACCATAGACAGCTTAATATCAGTAAGGCGCTTGCGACGACTTCTTATGTCTATAAGGGAACGAAATTTGAACGTGAAACTTTTGCGAGTTTTCCAGATGATCTCTTGATTCAGAGCTTTACTAAGGAAGGGGCGGAAACTCTAGATTTTACTATAGAACTGTCGCTGACCCGCGATTTGGCTTCTGATGGAAAGTATGAGCAGGAAAAATCTGATTACAAGGAATGCCAGCTGGATATCTCAACGTCTCATATCTTGATGAAGGGACGGGTTAAGGACAATGACCTGCAGTTTGCTAGCTGTTTAGCTTGGGAAACGGATGGGGACATCAGAGTCTGGTCAAATAAAGTTCAGATATCAGGAGCCAGTTATGCCAATCTCTTCTTAGCAGCTAAGACGGATTTTGCCCAAAATCCTGCTAGTAATTATCGCAATAAACTAGATTTGGAGCAAAAGGTTAAGGACTTGGTGGAGATAGCTAAAGAAAAGGGCTATGCCCAATTGAAATCAAGGCATATTCAGGACTACCAAGCCTTATTCCAACGTGTTCAATTGGATTTGGGAGCTGATGTAGACACATCCACTACAGATGATTTGCTAAAAAATTATAAGCCACAAGAGGGGCAGGCTTTGGAGGAGTTGTTCTTCCAGTATGGACGGTATTTATTGATTAGTTCTTCTAGAGACTGTCCAGATGCTCTACCAGCTAACCTACAGGGAATCTGGAATGCGATCGACAATCCTCCTTGGAATTCGGACTATCACCTGAATATCAACCTGCAGATGAATTATTGGCCAGCCTATGTTACCAATCTCCTAGAGACGGCTTTTCCAGTCATCAACTATATCGATGATTTGCGAGTCTATGGTCGTCTAGCGGCTGCAAGGTATGCAGGAATCGTCTCTCAGAAAGGTGAGGAGAATGGTTGGTTGGTTCATACTCAAGCGACTCCTTTTGGCTGGACGGCACCTGGTTGGGATTACTATTGGGGTTGGTCACCAGCTGCCAATGCGTGGATGATGCAAACGGTTTATGAAGCCTATTTATTTTATAGGGACCAAGACTATCTCAGGGAGAAAATTTATCCCATGTTGAGGGAAACGGTTCGTTTTTGGAATGATTTTTTACATGAGGATCAGCAGGCGCAGCGTTGGGTGTCTTCTCCGTCTTATTCTCCAGAACATGGGCCGATTTCGATTGGCAATACCTATGACCAATCTCTGATTTGGCAGTTATTTCATGATTTTATTCAGGCTGCTCAGGAATTGGGACTGGATGAGTCTTTGTTGACTGAGGTCAAGGAGAAGTTTGACTTGCTTAATCCTCTTCAAATCACTCAATCTGGTCGAATCAGGGAGTGGTATGAGGAGGAAGAGCAGTATTTTCAAAAGGAGAAAGAGGAGGCCCAGCATCGGCACGCTTCCCATCTAGTGGGACTCTATCCTGGCAATCTCTTTAGCTACAAGGGACAAGAGTATCTTGAAGCGGCGCGTGCTAGCCTCAATGATCGTGGAGATGGCGGCACAGGCTGGTCCAAGGCTAATAAGATCAATCTTTGGGCGCGTCTAGGAGATGGCAATCGAGCCCATAAATTATTAGCAGAGCAGTTAAAGTCATCCACCTTACCAAATCTTTGGTGTAGTCATCCACCTTACCAAATCTTTGGTGTAGTCATCCTCCTTTTCAGATAGATGGTAATTTTGGTGCTAGCAGTGGCATGGCAGAAATGTTACTCCAGTCTCATACAGCTTATCTGGTACCTCTAGCTGCCCTACCTGATGCTTGGTCAAAAGGTTCTGTTTCAGGCTTAATGGCACGTGGACATTTTGAAGTTAGCATGAGTTGGGCGGATAAAAAACTCTTACAGTTGACCATTTTATCAAGAAGTGGGGGAGATTTGCGAGTCACTTATCCAGGCATTGAGAAGAGTGTGATTGAAATGAATCAAGAAAAAGCAGAAGTGAAATGCATGGGGAAAGATTGTATTTCAGTGGCGACAGCAGAAGGTGATCTTGTTCAATTTTATTTTTAAGAAGGTGATAGAAGGCAGTAGTTTGAGACTGCCTTTTGATAAAGATTTGAGAATGTAAGCAGTTTCCAACTAGTTGAAAAAGCGTTATAATGGTAATAGGAAGTAATTTGTTTGAGAGAGGGTAGGTCTTATGGCTTATATTGAGATGAAACATTGTTACAAGCGATATCAGGTTGGGGATACGGAGATTGTGGCCAATCGTGATGTGAATTTTGAGATTGAAAAGGGTGAATTGGTTATTATTCTAGGTGCATCTGGTGCAGGCAAGTCAACGGTTCTTAACCTTCTTGGTGGAATGGATACCAATGATGAAGGAGAGATTTGGATTGATGGTGTCAATATTGCAGACTATAGTTCCCACCAGAGGACCAATTATCGTAGAAATGATGTCGGTTTTGTTTTTCAGTTTTATAATCTAGTTTCCAATCTAACCGCTAAGGAAAATGTGGAGTTGGCTTCAGAAATTGTGACAGATGCCTTGAATCCTGAACAGGTTTTAACAGATGTAGGTCTGGCTCATCGTCTCAATAACTTTCCAGCCCAGCTTTCTGGAGGGGAGCAACAGCGAGTCTCCATTGCACGCGCGGTAGCCAAAAATCCTAAAATCCTCCTTTGTGATGAACCGACTGGAGCCTTGGATTATCAGACGGGTAAGCAGGTTTTGAAAATTCTTCAAGACATGTCTCGTCAAAAGGGAGCGACGGTGATTATTGTGACTCATAATGGAGCTTTGGCGCCCATTGCTAATCGCGTGATTCATATGCATGATGCCAGTGTCAAGGATGTGGTGATCAACCAGCATCCTCAGGATATCGACAGTTTGGAGTACTAGCATGATCAAGCGAAAAACTTATTGGAAGGACTTAATTCAGTCCTTCACAGGCTCCAAGGGGCGTTTTTTATCCATCTTGACCTTGATGATGTTGGGGTCTCTTGCCCTAGTAGGCCTCAAAGTAACCAGTCCCAACATGGAGGCGACAGCTAATGCTTATTTAACAACTGCTCAAACCTTGGATTTGGCAGTCATGTCTAACTATGGTTTGGATCAAGCAGATCAAGAAGAACTAAAACAGACGGAGGGCGCAGAGGTTGAGTTTGGCTATTTGACAGATGAGACTATGGATAATGGCCAGGATGCTATTCGGCTGTATTCCAAACCAGAGCAAATTTCAACCTTTCAGCTAAGAGAGGGGCGACTTCCTCAGACAGGTCAGGAAATTGCTTTGGCCAGTCATTTACAAGGCCAATATCGTGTGGGACAGGAGATTAGTTTTAAAGAAAAAGAAGGCAGTCATTCCTCTTTAAAAGACCATACTTTTACCGTTACTGGTTTTGTGGATTCGGCTGAAATCCTCTCTCAGCGAGATATGGGCTATGCAGGAAGTGGCAGTGGGACTCTGACAGCCTATGGGGTGGTTTTACCTAGCCAGTTTGATCAGAAAGTCTACAATATAGCTCGTTTGAAATATCAAGATTTGTCAGGTTTAAATGCTTTTTCATCAGCTTATGAAGAAAAATCCAAGCAACATCAGGAAGAGCTTGAACAAGCTTTGTCAGATAATGGTAAGGCACGTCTGCAACTCTTGAAAAAAGAAGGCCAAGAATCTCTCGATACGGGGCAAGAAACCCTTGATAAGGCTGAGACTAATTTGCAGGAAGGCAAGCGTCGTTTAGCAACTGCCCAAGCTCGTTTACAGGCTCAGGAAAGTCAACTAACCTTACTGCCTCAAGCTCAGAGAGAGCAGGCCAGTGCTCAACTTACCCAAGCCAAGCAGGAATTGAGCAAGGAAGAAGATAAACTAAAGCAAGCTGAACAAAATTTAGTCCAAGAAAAGGAAAAATTAGCCAAACATCAGCAAGTCTTGGACGATTTGCCTGATCCCAAGTATCAGGTTTATAATCGTCAGACCATGCCTGGCGGTCAGGGCTACCTCATGTACAGCAATGCTTCAGCTAGCATTCGGGCAGTGGGCAATATCTTTCCTGTAGTGCTTTATGCCGTAGCAGCTATGGTGACCTTCACAACTATGACTCGTTTTGTGGATGAAGAGCGAACTCATGCAGGAATTTTTAAGGCCTTGGGCTATCGTAGTAAGAACATTATCGCCAAGTTTCTCCTCTACGGTCTGGTAGCTGGGACTGTCGGCACAGCTCTAGGCAGTATACTTGGTCATTATTTGCTAGCCAGTGTAATTTCAAGTGTCATTACAAAAGGTATGGTGGTGGGAGAAACCCATATTCAGTTCTATTGGAGCTATAGTTTACTGGCACTTGGTCTGAGTTGGTTGGCGAGTGTGTTACCAGCCTATCTGGTGGCTAGGAAGGAACTTCACGACGAAGCAGCCCAACTTTTACTGCCTAAACCACCTGTTAAAGGAGCTAAAATCTTACTGGAGCGCATCGGTTTTATCTGGCGTCGTCTCAGTTTTACCCATAAGGTAACAGCTCGCAATATCTTTCGTTATAAGCAACGAATGTTGATGACAATCTTTGGTGTGGTAGGTTCAGTCGCTCTGCTCTTTGCAGGCTTGGGAATCCAATCCTCTGTAGCAGGAGTTCCGTCTAGACAGTTTCAACAAATCCAACAGTATCAGATGATTGTCTCTGAAAATCCTAGTGCGACCAATCAGGACAAGGTAGAGCTAGAAGAAGTGTTGAAAGGGCAGGACATCAAAGCCTACCAGAAAATCTATTCTAAAACGTTAGACAAGGATTTCAAAGGCAAGGCTGGTCTTCAGAATATCACCCTTATGATGACTGATAAGGAAGATTTGACACCCTTTATCCATCTGCAAAATCATCAGCAGGAGCTGACATTGAAAGATGGAGTCGTTATTACAACTAAACTAGCCCAGCTGGCAGGTGTCAAGGTTGGGCAGAATTTCGAAATTGAAGGTAAGGAACTAAAGGTTGCTGCCATTGCTGAGAACTACGTTGGTCATTTTATTTATATGAGTCAGGCTAGCTATGAGCAAATTTACGGACAGCTGCCGCAAGCCAACACTTATCTGGTATCGCTAAAGGATTCTAGCGCGACTAGTATCGAAAGGCAGGCAGGTTTGCTGATGAATCAAGCTGCGGTGTCCAGCGTCGTCCAGAATGCTTCAGCCATTCGGCTCTTTGACTCTGTCGCTAGCTCACTCAATCAGACCATGACTATCTTGGTCATCGTGTCGGTTCTATTGGCTATCGTTATCCTCTACAATCTGACCAATATCAATGTGGCTGAGAGAATCCGTGAACTCTCCACTATCAAGGTTCTCGGTTTTCATAATAAAGAAGTCACTCTCTATATTTACCGTGAGACGATTGTCTTGTCTCTTGTGGGAATCGTACTTGGTCTACTCTCAGGTTTCTATTTACACCAATTTTTGATTCAAATGATTTCGCCTGCGACTATTCTCTTTTACCCGCAGGTAGGCTGGGAAGTCTATGTAATCCCAGTGGTAGCAGTAAGCATCATCTTGACCCTACTTGGTTTCTTTGTCAATCATCATCTTAGAAAGGTTGATATGCTTGAAGCCTTGAAATCTGTAGAGTAAGGCAGTTGTTCTTATCTGATTGAACTTATATTTACTCGTAAATCATGACCACCCGTCAAACGGGTGGTTTGTCCCAGGGCTATAAGCCCAAATTACCAGCCAGCGCCTAAAGACGCTGGCTTTCACTTTGTTCAAGCCTTATTGCTCTTGACTCGTCACTTGCCTCTCAAAGAGGCTTTAGTATTACTTACCACTATCCCTAAAGGGATCCTCATATTCTTTTACACTCAATTTATCTAGTGCTATATCATGCTTTACTCGTTCTCAAATTTTCATACTCGTGAAGAAATCATCCACTGGATAATTTCTTTAATCTTGAATATATTTTTTAATTGTGGCTTCATTAAGTCCTACTGTACTCACATAATAACCTTCCGCCCAGAAATGCCGATTCCCAAACTTGTACTTGAGATTGGCGTGTTTGTCAAACATCATGAGTGCACTTTTTCCTTTTAAATAACCCATGAAACTCGAAACACTTATCCTTGGTGGAATACTTACTAACATGTGTACATGGTCTGGCATTAAGTGACCCTCGATAATTTCAACTCCTTTATAACTACACAAGCGATGAAATATTTCGCCTAAACTACTTCGATATTGATTATAAATGACTTTTCGTCTATACTTAGGGGTGAACACAATGTGATAGAACACATCCATTTTGTGTGTGATAAACTATGTGCCTTTTGTGCCATATTTTTCTCCTTTCGCTTTACAATTGGCTTGAACACCTTTATTGTATCGCGTTTGGAGTTTTTTTGTCTCGCACCTAGCGGAGCGAGACGGACTAATAGTCACATAATTATAAGGCTGATAGTATTAATTTCACTATCAGCCTTACAGGTTATTTAACGTTTCAGAAAAACTATAATGTCAAGATTAACTAAACAGTATCTAATTCCTTCAAATAATTTTCTATCTTCATCAACATTAAAGGATTGTTATAAATCTTACATAACTCTCTTGCTTCTAAATAATAATTTTTGATTTGTTCTTTGTCTAGAAATTTGGCTCCAGCATTTCCTACAAGAATAAGTAGGGGAGCCAGTTGGTAGCTTGTCTGTCTTTGTTTACATAGTTCAATCGTCTCAAGAGCTTTTTGAATGGCTTCGTTATATTTTTCCTTTGACACTAGGTAGTGAGCGTAGTTGTAACGAACTCTGATGTAGCCAAATAAAAACTCTTGATGCTCAAAATTTTTTGTCTGATATAACTCCATCAAATGAGAGTAGTTTGCCTCATATTCTTGTTCACGACCCACTAAGGAATAGAAATTAGATAAAGTATTCAACGCCTTTAAATAAATCAGAGTATTTGAAGAGACTTTTAATAATATATTTTCCAATGAAGAAATAGCCTCACACTTACTGTCATATTGATAAAAGTCAATAATAGCTTTAATCCATTCAAGGTAAGTTCGGTCTTCTAGTGTTAGAAAAGTACTTCGTTCAATCTCTATTCTATAAATATATTCCAAATCGTCATAATTTCTATCATCTAATAGGCGAGTAGATATTTGCTTGAAATTAGAGAGGTTAGATTTAATTTCAATTTGTTCATTGAAAAAGTAATCCAAAGGGACTTCAAGTCGTTGAGAGAGTTTGAATAACAAGTCTGCGGAGGGAATAAAATGACCTCTTTCAATTTTACTAATCTGACTTTGTTCACAAATTCCTTCTGCAAGAGTTTGTTGGGAGAGACCTAACTCTTTTCTCTTTACTCTGAATTTCTCAGCGAGTGTATTCATTAAAGATAATAATCCTTCCTATTTGCTTAATTTCATTATAAAATTTTTAGTTCAAAATAGCAAGTTAAAGAAATAAAAAATTCCTCATGGGAATAATAATAAAAAAAAGTTCAAAATACAATAAAAACGTTTGAATAAACAAAATATATATGTTAAAATAAAAACAAGGAAACAGAAAGGGGTTTCAGTGTAAGAGAAAAAAACGTGGAATTCAAAAATTAGCTATATTAGCATTACTAGGGGTTTTTACGTTTAGTAATACAATTCCTTACCAACAATTCATTCAGAAGAATAGACAATTGGAAGTTCGAGTACAATCACAAAAAAAAATCGAATGGACTTGATGTTGGAAAGGCAGATTAAAGAATAATGGAATAGAATTAGTCTCTAGTATATTCTCTTTTATTATTCATTAAAAATTGTAGGTGCAAGAATGAAGATTACTGATGCAAATAATGAAAATATTGACTACATAGAAGAAATGCTATTGGAACACAATAAGAAATGTTTACCTTCATGTCAGGATGAGGACTATAAACAGATTGCTTTTATTGTTGAGAATAATCAAGAGATAGTAGGTGGCATCGTAGCTTATTCGGTTATTTGGAAAATATTATATATTGATACACTTTGGGTTAAAAACACTTATAGACGTCAAGGGATAGCAACTGCATTGTTAAATAATGTTTTAGAAAGTGCCAAAAATTACGGATGTAGTATTGTTCATTTAAGCACCTTTGACTTCCAAGGTTTAGATTTCTACTTAAGTCAAGGTTTTGAAGTTTTTGGAATTCTTAATGACTCTCCAGATGGGCATAAAGAATACTTTTTGAGTAAAAGAATAGAGAAATAAAAATGTTTTATAAAAATTCTAATATTGATTTTACTAATCTAGTTAATGAAAATAATCTTAAGACACCACTGTTAGTATATGATGAAGAAGATTATTTTATCAATAGTTTAGTAAGCTTGTTAGTTTATAGAGGTCAGGGGTATTTCTGCCCTCTGTTTTAGAATAAGGAATGCACTATGAAAAAATTATTTATACTCATATCCAACCTGCTTGCTAGTTTGTTCTTTGTTTGGGTATTTACCATTTGGACTGATACATATGTCTCCCATTATTACCCCAACGTTGTTGTACATGATTCTTCCCCTGAAACAACTTTTCAACATGTTGCTACACGCTTGGAAAAACTAGCAGAAGAAACGGATAGCTTTATTGCGATTCAACACCAAGATCCTAACTCAGAAGGTACTACAGTTTTTTCTTATACGACCTTTGGGAACGGAAAGTTGCCTGATGGGCTTCAGGAAAAAAAACTAGAAGATGCTCAAAGTAGTAGTGTTGAAACAAACTATTTTGTATTCGATGGAAACCTAGATATTCACTTGCTAAGGGAGGAGCTAAGTCAACTTGGCTTGACTAACATGCACCTGACAATTCCATCTAAACTATCTACGTTAATGGCTATCTTTAGTAACGGATTTCAGTTAATCAGTCTATTGATTTTCATCTTAACCTTTGGAGCACTGACTTTAATTAGTCAAATTAGCCAATTACGGTCGTCGGGCATTCGCCTCATTTCAGGAGAGAAACGGTGGTCCATTTTTCTTAGACCAGTTGGTGAGGATTTGAAAGGGATAGCTGTTGGTTTCAGTTTAGCTGGCGTGCTCGCCATTCTTATGCAAAAAATTCTGTCGCTTCCAACGCAATCCCTAATGACCATAGGAGAAGGCTTGCTCAGTTATAATCTCATCTTGTTGTCGATCTCCCTGTTTTTCGCTCAACTCTTCGCAGTTGGGATAAAAAAGATACACCTGATGCAGATTATAAAAGGGCAAGTGCCTGTCAGAGGAATCATTAGTTTGATTTTAATCGGTCAACTATTAGCGATTATTATTGTAACGCTGGGAATAGGGAGTAGCTTAAAGTATTCCCAAGCCTGGCAACAGCATCGGATTGGACAAGAGGCTTGGAGCCAGGAAAGGCAACTGATTACCCTATCAATCAGCCGTGAAGGAACGAGTCCTGGTTTTGATGAACAAGCTCAAAGGAAATTCAGAACTTGGTATCAATTGATGGATCTGGCTGTTTCAGAACAAAAGGCTTTCTTATCTAGACACCAGTTAATTGACCGTACTTTGCAAAATGGCATGGCTTCCTCCAAAAACTTTATAACCTCTACAGAATGGCACGATTACAACCCGAATGGCAATGTCCTTATCGTCACACCGCAATACTTGGAGCGTCAAAACATTCCTGTAGATACAACTATTGAGCAAAAGATGAATCACCTTAATGTAGGGGAGTTTGTCTTATTGCTGCCTGAACACCTCCGTTCAGAGGAAGAACATTATAAATCTGTTTTTGAAGACGACTTAACCAGTCGCGTGTCTAGTCGAGATGAACGACAGCAAATGACTGCTACGGTAGGTTATTTGGAATCAGGTCAGGATCGTTTTGTGTATAATACGACCCCTATTTCTTACCAGCAGTTTTTGAAAGATCCAATCATCATTGTTATAACACCCCAATCAACTGGTCCACAGTCCGTTTTGTTTTGGGTAGACGCAGTACAGAACTACGTTCTCTTTAATCGATTGTCTGATGCCCAGGAGCTTATCCAGAGACAAGGCATTGAAAATTGGGTCTCAGAAATGCAAACAGGTTACCACAACTACATCACATTATTGGATAATATCCAGAGGGAACGTTGGGTAATGCTAGCAGGAGCTGTGCTTGGGATTGCAACTTCAATCTTGTTGTTTAACACTATGAATAGGCTCTACTTTGAAGAATTTAGACGTGCCATTTTTATCAAACGCATTGCAGGTCTCAGGTTCTTAGAAATCCATCGCACTTATCTCTTTGCTCAACTGGGTGTGTTTTTACTGGGATTTATTGCGAGTGTATTTCTCATGGTAGAGATAGTAGTTGCTTTCTTAGTCTCGTTACTCTTTACTGGTCTATCTCTTTTACAGTTACATGTCCAAATGCAGAAAGAAAACAAGATGTCCATGCTTGTTTTGAAGGGAGGTTAATATGATTGAACTTAAACAGGTGAGTAAATCTTTTGGAGAACGAGAGTTATTTTCGAATCTTTCAATGACATTTGAGGCTGGAAAAGTCTATGCCTTAATTGGTTCAAGTGGTAGCGGAAAAACAACCTTGATGAACATGATTGGGAAATTAGAATCTTATGATGGGACGATTTTTTACCGAGGTAAAGACTTGGCCAATTATAAATCGAGTGATTTTTTCCGTCACGAATTGGGCTACCTCTTCCAGAACTTTGGCTTAATTGAAAACCAAAGTATTGAAGAGAACCTTAAGCTAGGTCTCATTGGTCAAAAGTTGAGTCGGTCGGAACAGCGGTTGAGGCAGAAGCAGGCTTTAGAACAGGTCGGCCTGGCTTATCTTGACCTAGATAAGCGCATCTTTGAGTTATCGGGCGGAGAATCGCAACGGGTTGCCTTAGCAAAAGTTATCTTAAAGAATCCACCCCTTATTCTGGCAGATGAGCCAACAGCTTCAATAGACCCAGCAACCTCTCAGTTGATTATGGAGATTTTGCTATCTCTTCGAGATGATAATAGGCTAATCATTATCGCAACACATAATCCGGCAATTTGGGAGATGGCTGATGAAGTGTTCACGATGGATCGTCTGAAATAAAAATCCTTGTTTTTAATTGTATGATGGGTTACTGAAATATTATCATGAATCAATAATTGGAGTTAATTTAGAATTGTACTTTATTAATATTGAGGTAATTTTTTCTTGATATAGGAAGAAATAGTGGAGAGGAAGTTAGATTGAAAAAATTCGACAATTATATTATTGAGAAGCCTTGCGATTCTAATTCAGATAAACTGCAAAAAATCTTAATAATTGAAAGTTTGGTAGATGATATTTTGCAATTTTCTCTCAGAATCAATAATAGTGTAGGAGAGGTTTTCCTCCTACAACTGTTTCAAAAGAAATATTTACCCATTGGGAGAAGATGTTGCAGTGGATAATGTGTTACTCACTGAAAAATATAATTTTCAACTAAAAGATTTTGAAGGATTCATTTCAAAATAAACAATAATTAAAGAATAAGAAAAATCCTCCGTTTCAAAGAGCAGGGTGAACTCTTTGTGACAGAGGATCTTTTTCTATAGGGCTTTAGCTGCTGCAATTGCGGCTTCGAAGTTTGGTTCAGAGTTGATATTGTCCACGTATTCAACGTAGCGAATCGTATTGTCAGTATCGAGAACAAAGACTGCGCGTGCCAATAGGTGCCATTCGTTGATTAAGAGGGCATAGTCACGTCCAAAGGAATGATCGAAATAGTCTGAGAGCATGATGGCATTTTCAATGCCTTCAGCACCGCACCAACGTTTTTGGGCAAAGGGTAGGTCCATGGAAACAGTCAAGACGACCGTATTGTCCAGTCCAGCCAGTTCTTCATTAAAACGACGTGTTTGAGTTGAGCAGATGCCTGTATCGATAGAAGGAACGACACTCAAAACTTTTTTCTTGCCATCAAAATCAGCTAGAGATTTTTTAGAAAGGTCTGTTGTAGTGAGTGAAAAATCAAGTGCCTTGTCGCCGACTTGTAGTTGTTTACCTGTAAAGCTCACAGGATTTCCGAGGAAAGTTACCATAAGATACTCCAATCTTTTTTCTTCCATTTTAGCTGAAACGGTCAGAATTTTCCAATGATTTGACCGGAAATATGGGTATAGAAAAAACGCCAGCTCATGTGAGAATGACGTTTTTCAGAGGCTTATTTTGCCAATCCTTCAGCAATCTTGTCAAGGTTGTATTTCATCATGTTGTAGTAGCTGTCGCCTTCTTTACCTTGTTCTGCGATAGAGTCAGTAAAGATTTGTGCGTAGATTGGGATGTTTGTGTCTTGTGAAACAGTCTTCATTGGACGGTCATCCACACTTGATTCTACAAAGAGTGAAGGAGTTTTTGTTTGGCGAAGTTTTTCAACCAAGGTCTTGATTTGGTCAGGTGTTCCTTCTTCTTCAGTATTGATTTCCCAGATGTAGGCACTTGGGACACCGTAGGCTTTAGAGAAGTATTTGAAGCATCCTTCGCTGGTTACGATAAGTTTTTTCTCAGCAGGGATGTTGTTAAATTTCTCCTTAGCTTCCTTGTCAAGTTTGTCTAGCTTATCAGTATATTCTTTGAGATTTTTTTCGTAGAATTCCTTATTGCTAGGGTCTTTAGCGCTCAATTGTTTTGCGATGTTTTTAGCAAAGATCATACCGTTTTCAAGGTTGAGCCAAGCGTGTGGGTCTTCTTTGCCTTTTTCGTTTTGGCCTTCAAGGTAGATAACATCAACGCCTTCGCTGACTGCAAAGTAGTCTTTGTTTTCAGTTTTCTTGGCATTTTCTACCAATTTTGTAAACCAAGCATTGCCACCTGTTTCAAGGTTGATACCGTTGTAGAAAATCAAATCAGCTTGAGAAGTTTTCTTAACGTCTTCAGGAAGTGGTTCGTATTCGTGTGGGTCTTGACCAACAGGAACGATACTGTGAAGATCAATCTTGTCACCAGCAATATTTTTAGTAATATCAGCGATGATTGAGTTTGTAGCAACAACTTTTAGTTTTTGACCAGAAGCTGCATCTTTTTTTCCACTAGCACATGCCACAAGAGCAATGACGGAAAGAAAGAGAACGAGTAATGTACCTAATTTTTTCATTAGATCCTCCAATTTATTGGGGTTTTGCCCCTTATTTTAACAAATGTTTATTTTTCAGTTTCAAATATCGTTGTTTTGGAGCGATAAAGAAGCTAATGAGAAAGAAACTAGCGGCTGTAAGCACGATACTAGAACCTGCCGCAACGTTAAAGCTATAGCCGATAAAGAGTCCCAAAACTGAAGCTGTCGCTCCAAAGGTTGAGGAAAGGAAAATCATGCTTTTCAGGCTATTAGCATACAGATAAGCAGTTGCAGCTGGGGTAATCAGCATGGCTACAATCAGGATAGTTCCGACACTTTGCATGGCTGTCACAGACACAAGAGTTAGGAGTACCATGAGTAAGTAGTGATAGAAATTGACAGGCATTCCCATGGCTTTAGCCAAGAGTTCATCAAAGGAAGTTATCAAGAGTTGCTTGAAGAAAATCCAGATTAACAAGAGAATGGCTGCCCCCACACCCATAGTAATAAACATATCCGTATCTTGGACGGCCAGGATATTTCCGAAAAGGATATGGAAGAGGTCAGTTGAACTTTTAGCGACACTAATCAAGATGATACCGAGGGCTAAGAAAGAAGAAAAGGTAATGCCGATGGCGGTATCGCTTTTGATAATCGAGTTTCCCTTGATGTAGGTAATGATGATGGCAGCTAGTAGTCCAAAGACAATGGCTCCGATAAAGAAGTCAAGGCCCAAGATAAAGGAGAGGGCTACACCTGGCAAGACAGCATGTGAAATGGCATCTCCCATTAGTGACATCCCGCGTAGGATGATGAAACATCCCACAGCTCCAGCTACGACCCCGATGACAATGGCTGTTATCAAGGCATTTTGTAGGAAATGGAATTTTTGCAATCCATCGATAAATTCTGCAATCATAGGTCACCTCCATTAAAAAAGAGTCGATTACCATAAGCTTCTTTGAGATTGGCTTCGGTAAAGGTTTCTTTGGTTGGACCAAAGGCAATCACTTCTCGATTGACAAGCAAGACTTGATCGAAGTAGTGGGGAACCTTGCTGAGGTCGTGGTGGACGATGAGAACCGTCTTCCCAGCTTTTTTCAAATCTCTCAGCGTATTCATGATGATTTCCTCACTAACAGAGTCAATCCCAACAAAGGGTTCATCCAAGAGGATATAGTCAGCTTCCTGCACCAAACATCTGGCAATCAAGACTCGCTGGAACTGACCTCCAGACAGTTGACTGATTTGACGTTCAGCATAGTCAGCTAGGCCGACGATTTCAAGGGCTTCTTGCACTTTCTTCCAATGTTTAGCATTTAAACTGCGAAAGAGAGGGATAGAGGGAAAGAGTCCTAACGAGACACATTCCTTGACCTTGATGGGAAAGTTGTAGTCGATATTGATTTTTTGTTCGACATAGGCGATTCGATGTAAGGATTTTTTCACTTCCTTGTCATCGAGAAATGCCTGACCTTGATGTGGGATAATTCCCAGCATACCTTTTAATAATGTTGATTTTCCAGCACCGTTTGGACCAATGATACCGGTAATTGTTGGTCCTTGAAGCACTAGTGAAATATCCTTAAGTGCCAATGTTTCTTTGTAGGAGACACTGAGGTTTTCGATACGTATCATAAACTTGTATTCCTCCTGTCTCTTAATATACATTAAAAAAAAAATTAAGTCAAGTTAATTTTTGAAAAAATTAAAATAATAACTGAAAAATGATGGAAAAGGAAAGTTCATTTTTAATTGCATTCCCAAGCAATTTTTGTTAAGCTAGCAATAACTTAAAAAAATGAAAGCGAGAACAAGATGACACGTTATCAAGATGATTTTTATGATGCAATCAATGGAGAATGGCAACAGACAGCTGAAATTCCAGCAGATAAGTCTCAAACGGGAGGTTTTGTTGATTTAGACCAGGAAATTGAAGACTTGATGCTTGCGACAACAGACAAGTGGTTGGCAGGAGAAGAGGTGCCTGAGGATGCTATCTTGGCAAACTTTGTCAAATACCACCGCCTAGTTCGTGATTTTGACAAGAGAGAAGCTGACGGTATCACACCTGTCTTACCACTCCTTAAAGAATTCCAAGAATTAGAGACTTTTGCGGATTTTACAGCTAGACTAGCAGAGTTTGAACTTGCAGGAAAACCTAACTTCCTTCCTTTTGGTGTATCGCCAGACTTTATGGATGCCAGAATCAATGTTCTATGGGCCAGTGCTCCAAGCACAATCATGCCAGATACGACCTACTATGCAGAAGACCATCCTCAGCGCGAAGAGCTCTTGACTCTTTGGAAAGAAAGCAGCGCAAATCTCCTCAAGAAATATGATTTCTCTGATGAAGAAATTGAAGATTTGCTAGAAAAAAGACTTGAATTGGACCGTCGAGTTGCGGCAGTGGTGCTTTCTAATGAAGAAAGTTCAGAATATGCTAAACTTTACCATCCATATGCTTACGAAGATTTCAAGAAATTTGCGCCTGCCCTACCTCTGGATGACTTCTTCCAAGCCGTTCTTGGACAAGTACCAGAAAAGGTTATTGTAGACGAGGAACGCTTCTGGCAAGCAGCAGATCAATTCTATAGTGAAGAGGCATGGCCTCTCCTCAAGGCAACCTTAATTTTAAGTGTTGTGAATCTCTCAACCAGTTATTTAACAGAAGAAATCCGTGTCTTGTCAGGTGCTTACAGCCGTGCGCTTTCAGGAGTTCCAGAAGCCAAAGACAAGGTCAAGGCAGCCTACCAGCTAGCACAAGGCCCATTCAAACAAGCCTTGGGTCTCTGGTATGCCCATGAAAAATTCTCTCCAGAGGCCAAAGCAGATGTGGAGAAAAAAGTGGTAACCATGATTGATGTTTATAAGGAGCGCTTGGCTAAAAATGACTGGTTGACTCCAGAAACTCGTGACAAGGCCATCGTTAAACTCAATGTTATCAAACCTTATATCGGTTATCCAGAAGAATTGCCAGAACGCTACAAGGACAAGGTAGTGGATGAAAATGCTAGTCTTTTTGACAATGCTCTAGCCTTTGCGCGTGTGGAAATCAAGCACAGTTGGAGTAAGTGGAACCAGCCTGTAGACTACAAGGAATGGGGCATGCCTGCTCATATGGTCAATGCTTACTACAATCCACAGAAGAACCTGATCGTCTTCCCAGCAGCTATTTTACAAGCACCTTTCTATGACTTGCATCAGTCATCTTCTGCTAACTACGGGGGTATTGGGGCGGTTATTGCCCATGAAATTTCCCACGCCTTTGATACTAACGGAGCTTCCTTTGATGAAAATGGTAGCCTCAAGGATTGGTGGACAGAGAATGACTATGCTGCCTTTAAGGAGAAAACACAAAAAGTTATTGACCAATTTGATGGACAAGATTCTTATGGAGCAACCATCAACGGTAAATTGACTGTGTCAGAAAACGTAGCTGACTTGGGAGGAATCGCTGCAGCCCTTGAAGCAGCTAAGAGAGAACCAGACTTCTCAGCAGAAGAATTCTTCTACAACTTCGGTCGCATCTGGCGCATGAAAGGTCGACCAGAATTTATGAAACTTTTGGCTAGCGTCGATGTGCACGCACCAGCCAAACTCCGTGTCAATGTGCAAGTACCAAACTTCAATGATTTCTTTACAACCTATGATGTCAAAGAAGGAGACGGTATGTGGCGTTCACCAGAAGAGCGCGTGATTATTTGGTAAGGCAAAAAATCTAGTCATCAGAAAAAAGGCATCCAATCAGGTGTGAGAACCTTGATAGGATGCCTTTTATAGTGGAAAGACTTGCTGGATAGTGTACTTAAAATGCGATAGACATTGTCATCATTTTACTAGAAAAATGGATTGAAAGTTTTTTCGTGAGCGATAGTAGTAGCTGGACCATGTCCTGGATAGACATCGTAGTTTGGTAGGGTGAAGAGTTGGGTCTGGATACTATGGAGGAGTTGCTCCATGCTACCAGTCGGAAGGTCCGTTCGTCCGATTGTTTCACGGAACAGGGCATCTCCTGTCAAGACTAGGTGAGCATCAGGAAAGACTAGGGAAACACCACCGATAGAATGTCCTGGTGTTGGCAAGACAGTGAAACGAAATTCCTCTAGCTGGTATTCTTCGTGAAAGATAAAAGTGTGCTCAGCCGGTTTTGCGACTACATCTTCCATATCATCGTGACGAGGAAGCCCAGAGAGATTATCGACGGGAATATAGAGCCAGCTGGCCTCACTCTCTGCAATATAGACCGGAGGATTGCCAAAAGTTTCGCGAACCAAGTCCAGACTCATGATATGGTCATAATGGGCGTGGGTAAGGAGAATAGCGCAGATCGGTTTGTTGATGTTCTCTATTGTCTGACGAATGGCTTCCCAATGACTACCAGGATCGACGACGATGAGGTGTTTTTCACCTTCCAAGTAATAGGTATTTTCATAGGCAACAGGATTCACGGTTTTATGGATTTTCATACTAGCTCCAATCTCAAAGAATGTACTAATACTCTTCGAAAATCTCTTCAAACCGCGTCAACTTTATCTACAACCTCAAAGCGGTGCTTTGAGCAACCTGCGGCTAGTTTCCTAGTTTGCTCTTTGATTTTCATTGAGTATAAATTAAGTATAGCACAGTTGGGGAGAATAAGCTGGAAAAGGAAATAGGTCTAGAAAGAAGAAGATGGTTTGGATAAAAAATAAGCCTCGAGTTAGTTCGAGGCTTAAACTGTTTTAATTACCAGCATAATATTTTTGGATTCCCTTGACAATCCCTTCAACTAGTTTATCTTGGTAGTCACTGCTGCGGATTTTTTGGTTTTCTTCCGGATTATCCATATATCCCATCTCCAACAAAACAGCTGGTTTAGCTGTTTCACGGAGAACAGCAAAGGTTGCTTGCAAGAGCCCAGCATCCCTAGCTCCAGTTTCAGCTAGCAGTGAAGAATGGATATCGGCTGCGAGACGATTACTTTCACTCATTCGTTCAGGATTGTTGTGCCAATCCTTGTTAATCTTGCTGGGGAAACCAGGTTCATCCTTGTAAGAATAGGTCTGGATACCCAGATTAACGGTTGTATCATTCCCTTTTGCATTGAAATGAAGGCTGATGAAAAAGTCAGCATTGGTCTTGTTGACCATACGAGAACGCTCGGTAATAAAATCAACGTCTATATCACTATCTCGAGAGGTGAGAACGGTATAGCCGAGTCCTTCTAGTCGTTTACGTAGCTTACGATAAACTTGTAGGTTCAATTCTTTTTCAGCTATGCCATAGTAATAAGCCCCGCGATCCTTACCACCGTGTCCTGGATCGAGAAAGATAGTTTTAGAGTAATGTCCTTTTTGAAAACCTTGTGCTAATTCACGAACCCATTTTCCATTCCCTTGGAAGAGCTGATTTTTACCATCCACAGCATAGGTTCCTGTAACATACACACCATCGTCCTTAAGATAGTACCAAGCTTGATAGTCTGGGTCATAAATCCATTCCTTGTGGGCCATGTAGCCACCAGATTTGAGGTAGTAGGAACCAATCCATTGTTTTTGGGCATAACGTCCGCCAGATTTGAGGTAAAACCAACTAGAGTAGCTTTGGTCGTAGACCCATTCCTTATCTGCCATAGCACCACTGGATTTGAGGTAGTAATCGCCTTTCCAGACATTGGCCAACATTCTACCGTAGCCATCAAAAGCATACCACTTGCCATTGATTTGGCTCCATTGGTTGGATAAATATTTACCTGAACCATTGATATAGTACCAATTATTTCCCATTTGGTACCAGCTGTTTTCAAGCAAGTAGCCATGACTATCAAAGAAATAACCATCATAGAGGGTATCTGTAAATTTGACCCCAGTTTGACTATAAAAAGTCCACTTGTTCCCCTCTTTTACCCAGCCAGTTTGTATAGGTTGATTGGGTTTGGTTTCTGTGGAAAGAGAAGGTTTGCTTTCTTGCTCACTTGAACTAGCTGTGCTCGACGAAGTTTCTGTACTAGCTTGAGAATTGCTAGTAGAAGTATTTGTTGAGCTACTAGTTGAACTAGTCATAGGGGCAGTAGTAGAATGACTCGTATCATTAGCCAAAACGACTTGGTTTGTTAGTCCAAGAAAAGCTAAAGCTAAAAGTGTCAGTCTTTTGTGTGATTTCATGTTGTTTGCCTTTCTAGAAAGATGAAAATTCAGTAATTATCGTAAAAAAACTGTTCATATTACCATTATACACTAAAAAAGTTAGAGAATTACCAAAATATCAAATCTTTTCTTATTTAAGCAGAAGAAAAGATTTTCATTTCACTAACTTTTAGAGTAGCCTATATTTCAAAAAAGTTAGATGAAAATCAGATAATTTTATTTTTTAAGTTTGAATCTTATTCTATCATACGTTCCAACAAATTGAATAGCTTCAGAATCCTCTTTTTCTAGTTTTCATATTCTTAAAAAAGTGATAAAATGGTAGGAAGAATTGGAGAGTAGAGATGCCAAAAGAAGTGAATTTAACAGGCGATGAAGTTGTCGCTTTAACACAGAAATATTTATCGGAAGAGGATGTGGCTTTTGTCCATAAGGCCTTGGTTTACGCCGTTGAATGCCATAGTGGTCAATATCGTAAATCAGGTGAGCCTTATATCATTCACCCCATTCAAGTGGCAGGTATTTTAGCTAAGCTCAAGTTGGATGCTGTAACGGTAGCTTGTGGTTTCTTGCATGACGTGGTGGAAGATACAGATGCGACTTTGGACGATTTGGAAAGAGAGTTTGGTCCTGATGTGCGGGTAATCGTAGATGGGGTTACCAAGCTTGGTAAGGTCAAATACAAGTCTCACGAAGAGCAGTTGGCAGAAAATCATCGCAAGATGCTCATGGCCATGTCTGAGGACATCCGCGTTATCTTGGTTAAACTGTCTGACCGCTTGCACAATATGCGAACTCTGAAACATCTTCGAAAAGATAAGCAGGAGCGTATTTCCAAAGAAACCATGGAAATCTATGCCCCACTTGCCCACCGTTTGGGGATTTCCAGCGTCAAATGGGAATTGGAAGACCTATCTTTCCGTTATCTCAACCCAACGGAGTTTTACAAGATTACCCATATGATGAAGGAAAAGCGCAGAGAGCGTGAAGCCTTGGTGGATGAGGTAGTTACGAAACTAGAAGACTATACGACGGATCGTCACTTGAAAGGGAAGATTTACGGTCGTCCCAAGCATATTTACTCGATTTTCCGCAAAATGCAGGATAAGAGAAAACGTTTTGAGGAAATCTATGACCTGATTGCCATTCGCTGTATTTTAGATACCCAAAGTGATGTTTATGCTATGCTTGGTTACGTGCATGAACTTTGGAAACCAATGCCAGGTCGCTTTAAAGATTATATCGCTAACCGCAAGGCCAATGGTTATCAGTCTATCCATACGACTGTTTATGGGCCAAAAGGGCCGATCGAATTCCAGATTCGGACCAAGGAAATGCACGAGGTGGCTGAGTACGGGGTTGCGGCTCACTGGGCTTACAAGAAAGGCATTAAGGGGCAGGTTAACAGCAAGGAATCAGCCATTGGAATGAACTGGATTAAGGAGATGATGGAGCTCCAAGATCAGGCTGATGATGCCAAGGAATTTGTCGATTCAGTTAAGGAAAACTATCTGGCTGAGGAGATTTATGTCTTTACCCCAGATGGAGCTGTCCGTTCCCTTCCAAAAGATTCAGGACCGATTGACTTTGCCTACGAAATCCATACAAAAGTCGGTGAAAAAGCGACGGGTGCCAAGGTCAATGGCCGTATGGTTCCTCTGACAACTAAGCTCAAGACAGGGGATCAGGTTGAAATTGTCACCAACCCGAACTCCTTTGGACCTAGCCGTGACTGGCTCAATATGGTCAAGACCAGCAAGGCCCGCAACAAGATCCGTCAGTTCTTTAAAAATCAAGATAAGGAATTGTCTGTCAACAAGGGTCGTGAAATGCTGATGGCTCAGTTCCAAGAAAATGGCTATGTGGCCAATAAATTCATGGACAAGCGTCATATGGACCAAGTTCTGCAAAAGACCAGCTACAAGACAGAAGAATCTCTCTTTGCCGCCATTGGTTTTGGCGAAATCGGTGCGATTACTGTCTTTAACCGTCTGACTGAAAAGGAACGCCGTGAAGAAGAGCGTGCCAAGGCCAAGGCTGAAGCAGAAGAACTTGTCAAAGGTGGCGAGGTCAAGGTTGAAAATAAAGAAACCCTCAAGGTCAAGCATGAGGGTGGTGTGGTCATTGAAGGTGCCTCAGGTCTCCTAGTGCGGATTGCCAAGTGTTGTAATCCTGTTCCTGGTGATGATATTGTCGGCTATATCACCAAGGGGCGTGGTGTGGCTATTCACCGTGTGGACTGTATGAACCTGCGCGCCCAAGAAAACTACGAGCAACGTCTCCTTGATGTGGAATGGGAAGATCAGTACTCTAGATCAAATAAGGAGTATATGGCCCATATCGATATCTACGGTCTCAACCGTACAGGACTATTGAACGATGTACTGCAAGTTCTTTCAAACACAACCAAGAATATCTCAACAGTCAACGCCCAACCAACCAAGGATATGAAATTTGCCAATATCCATGTGTCCTTCGGCATTGCTAACCTCTCGACGCTGACCACGGTTGTAGATAAGATTAAGAGCGTACCAGAGGTTTATTCTGTCAAACGAACCAACGGCTAATTGTCCGAGCTTCTACTAGAAAGGCTATTATGAAAATCATTATCCAAAGGGTTACAAAAGCCCAAGTGAGTATCGAAGGTCAGGTTCAGGGAAAAATCAATCAGGGACTCTTATTGCTGGTTGGTGTTGGACCAGAGGACCAAGAGGAAGATTTGGACTATGCTGTGAGAAAGCTTGTCAACATGCGGATTTTTTCAGACGCAGAAGGCAAGATGAACCTGTCTGTCAAAGATATTGAAGGAGAAATCCTCTCTATTTCTCAGTTTACCCTCTTTGCGGATACTAAGAAGGGCAATCGTCCAGCCTTTACAGGTGCAGCCAAGCCTGATATGGCATCAGACTTCTATGATACTTTCAATCAAAAACTAGCGCAAGAAGTGTCCGTTCAGACAGGGATCTTTGGAGCGGATATGCAGGTTGAGCTGGTCAATGACGGACCAGTCACCATTATCCTTGATACGAAAAATAGATAAGAAAGACCAAGCCCAGTCGGCTTGGTTTTTCTTATCTATCACAAAATACTCCAAAATGAAATCGGTTCTTGATAGGCTTTTGGGAAGTCTCTTTTTAGGCTTTGACTTATGCGATAGGAAGGAATGAGGTGTCCTAGGATTAGGAGAGTTCCCTGAAGGAAAAGTGGAATAACTCTTAAAAACAGCAAGGAGAGAATGATCAGGCTATCCCATAGAAGGATTTGTAAGGCAAAGCGCCAGAATCTCGGTCTAATCTGGGAATAAAGGTGACTAAAGTGGTCACAAAGTTGGTTGGAAAGATAGGTCAATAGCACAGGATGAAAGAAAATGAGCCAACCGCTATAAATCAACATCCAATCCCAAGTAAGTCCCTCTTTAAATGTCAAAAATGCCAGCATAATTCCATCGATGATAAGGAGTTGAATGGTTTTGATGGAGATGATTTTTTTCATGCTAAAACCTCCTTTTCCTTAGAGACACTCCCATAAAGAGATGTGTTTATCGTAAAAATCTGGATAGTGTTCTCTTAGGTAGTCAGCCGTCATATAATATAAAGTAGAATGACAAGCAGTGATGATTGGCATAAGAGAGTAAAAACGCTGAGAACTAATGAAGGCTAAGAGGACAAAAAATAGAAAATCAATGGAGAGAACCCCTAAATAGTAGAAGCGAATCTTTTTATTGATTTGAGGATAAATCTCAGCGAATTGATGTTTGAGTCGGACAACCAAGCGAAATAACAGGAGTCCTTGAGTAAGGAGGAAAATAAAACCAGATAGCAAGAGCCACTCCAAAGATGTCTCGGGTCTTTTGTTAAAAAATGCGAATAGTAGCAAATCGATGACTGCAATTGCTGTAAAATGGAGTCTAAAGAGTTTTTTCATAAGATGACCTCCCTCTTTTATCTATCTTCATTCTACTCCAAAAGAATGGAAGTTACAAGTAAAATGATAAAAATAGCAGAAGGGAGATTCTCTTAAGTCGACTTGTTTTTTTATGTAAGTTTTCTTCTATTATCTTACTTCTTCATCATTCCAGACAAATAAAGCTCCGATTGCATTGAGGATATAAAAGATGTATTTTCCGATATTGGCAAAATTTCCTTGAATACCAGCTTTTGTCAGCTGAACGAAATTGTAAATCAACCAAAAGCCCCACTGAGTTGTTAGTTTCAATGCGTTAAAAGCATTGGCAATGAGTGAGAGTGCAAAGGCAATAGTTGTTACGTAGGCAAGGAGATTCATCTTGCCCCCATATCCAATATAGTTGGTTATAAAGGCAAAGAGGAAGGCGATGATGGAAATGATGATGGCCGCTAATTTTAGCTGTTTTTGGCTCATTTGGTTGGGTCTGCCTTCTTGCGAAGCTTCCCATTTCTTTATAGCAAAGGTATAAATGAGGAAAGTGACAGGATAGGTGATAATGGCCGCCTTATTTCCAAGGATATAATCAATAGCACCGGACAAAATGGTATTAACAATACCAAAGTAATTTCCCCATTTGCTTAATTTTCCCGTGAAACGAGTGGACAACATGGAAATCCCAACGTTGGTTACGGAAATCAATCCAAAGGGGACAAGGGTAGTCCATGGGCCCCAGTCTACGAATTTGTCGAGACGGGAGTTGAGGTAACCAGATGCAATCGCAATCCCAACGACCAAAGCAACCCCGAAGAGGTCAAACCATTTGGATGTCGCAAAAATTTTTAGTGATTTTTTCATAGGTTAAACTATCTTTCTTGTTTTTTACAAACATTCTACAACTAAATGAAAGTAAAATCAAATGATAGAAATAAAACCCTGAAAATAAAACTTTCAGGGTTGGTTGGGGGACTTGAGAAATTAGTTGATTTTCTCGACATAGAGTTGTTTTGCAATGTCCATATTCACTTGTAAATCCTCGTCTTTACTAAGGATAGTAAAGGTGTTACTGAAGCCATCAAACTGCTGGACTTGGAGCTGGTCACCGATGTGAAGTGAGTGCTTGTCCAGATAACTGAGAATGTCAAAACTATCGTGCACCCGAGTTAGGCGATAGGAGCCAGCTTCCTTGATGTCAGCTAGTGGCAGGTTATTGATTTCAACTAGGAGTTCTCCCTTGGCAGGAATAGTTCCTCCGTGAGGACAGGTCTTGGGAAATCCTAGTAGTTTATCCAGTCTTTCCACGAACAGGTCAGAGACAGTATGTTCCAAGACCTCAGCTTCCTCATGAATCTGGTCACTCGTATAGTCTAAATGATGGACTAGAAAAACTTCAATCAAGCGGTGCTTACGATAGAGCTCAGAGACCAGTTTGAGTCCGAGATCAGTCAGTAGATAGCCACATTCCTTGTCTTTGAGGATGAGATTTTCACTCTTCATCCGTTTAATCATTTCAGTTACGGCAGGGGGAGAGACTTGCATGCGGGCAGCAATTTCCTTGTTGGTAATTTTATGCAGGTCTATGCCGATTTCATAAATACACTTTAGATAGTCTTCTTTATTCGGGGTCATTCGTTTCCTCTTGTCTAATATCTTTATCTAGTATATCAAAAAAAGCTAGATTTCTCTAGCTGTGACTTTTTATGTTATACTTATTGCAAGAGAAAAAACGAGGAGATGGATATGACGAAAATAGCTCTTCTTTCAGATATTCATGGAAATACCACCGCCCTGGAGGCTGTTTTGACAGATGCTCGGCAGCTAGGAGTGGATGAATACTGGCTTTTGGGAGACATTCTCATGCCAGGGACAGGGCTTAGAAGGATTTTGGACTTGTTGGCTCAACTACCGATTACGGCTAGAGTTTTGGGAAACTGGGAAGACAGTCTGTGGCATGGTGTCCGAAAGGAATTGGATAGTACTCGTCCCAGTCAACGCTATCTCTTGCGCCAGTGCCAGTATGTTTTAGAGGAAATTTCCCTAGAAGAAATCGAATTGCTCCACAATCAACCTCTCCAGCTTCATCGTCAGTTTGGGGATTTGACGGTAGGAATTAGCCACCATCTTCCTGATAAGAACTGGGGGAGAGAGTTGATTCATACTGGAGCGCAAGAGGATTTTGACCGCTTGGTGACCAATCCTCCTTGTGATATTGCTGTTTATGGTCATATTCACCAGCAGTTGCTTCGTTACGGGACTGGTGGGCAATTGATTGTCAATCCAGGTTCGATTGGGCAACCTTTCTTTCTAGATGCCCAGTTGCGGAAGGACTTACGGGCCCAGTATATGATTTTGGAGTTTGATGACAAGGGCTTGGTAGATATGGACTTCCGACGGGTGGACTACGATGTGGCAGCTGAATTGCAGCTAGCTAAAGACCTCAAACTTCCTTATTTTGAGGTTTACTATGAAAGTCTGGTCAATGGTATCCACCATACTCATCATCAGGAATTTCTGAGAGAATTGGCCCAGAAAGAGGGTTATGATAGGGAATTAGATGCCTGGTTGAAAAGTGGTAATGATTGACATTACAACTGAAAAGGGTATAATAATAGAAAAAGAAGAGTAGAGGCAGGTTAGCCTCGTAAAAAGGAGAAGAGGATGCAAATTCCAAGTAGATTTACCATTGCGACTCATATGCTGATTATCATTGCCCTCAAGGGGAAGGAAAGCAAGGTGACCAGTGATTTTCTGGCTGCTAGTGTTGGGGTTAACCCTGTCATTATCAGAAAAACCTTGTCCCAGTTGAAGAAGGCAGAGCTGATATCAGTAGCGCGTGGAACAGGGGGGACAGAGATTGTCAAAGATCTCAAAGATATTAGTCTTTTAGATGTTTATCAGGCGGTTGAGTGTCTTGGTAAGACAGGCCAACTTTTTAGTTTCCATGACAATCCAAATCCAAATTGCCCAGTCGGAGCTCATATTCATGAGGTTTTGGATCAAAAATTGGAGAGAATTCAGCTGGCTATGGAGACTGAACTTGGTCAGACCAGTCTAGAGCAAGTCGTGGCTGATGCAGAGATTCAGATGAAGGATTGAATTCTTCTTTAAAACAAGAAAAGCTTATGAGAAGGTTTTTATACTCAATGAAAATCAAAAAGCAAACTAGGAAGCTAGCCGCAAGCTGTACTTGAGTACGGTAAGGCGACGCTGACGTGGTTTGAATTTGATTTTCGAAGAGTATTACCTTTTCATAAGCTTTTTATCTATTTTTCCATGCTTGGTAACGGGTATCAATCAATAATTGAGTAAGGCGTCCCATGGTTTCCCTTTCTTCTGGAGTGAGGGATTGAGCTTGGACAAAGAGATGATGAATGTGTTCGATAGCCTTTAAGGAAGACAGGTCATTGATGGAGCTAATCCCAGCATCTAGAATGGTGCCAAAGAAGAGGTCGAAGTAGAGCTGGAGTTCCTCGTCAGGGACTGTGGCCACCCACTCCTTGAAGGTTGTGTCAACTTGTTGGCTATCACTGTTGGTCTTATCCAGTTGGACGAAGTGCTTGTCCTCAATCTGCCAACTAAAGGTATCGTGCTGGGCGATACCACCTAAGGCAGTACTGTGCACGATGATTTGGTGGGCCGGAATTTCCAGCATCATACCGATGATGGAGCCTTGTGGAATGAAGACCTTGGTTTTATCCATTATCCTTTGATAGCCCTCGCTTTGTGTCAGTTCTTTGTGGAGACCAGGTGCATCAAAGGTATAAACTGCTGTGATTTGATTTTGCAAGTTTTTCTCAATTTGACTAGCAGCATAGATGGCTAGATTGCCTCCCTTGGAATGCCCAGCCAGAATGACTTTTTGCTTAGGATGTTGGGCAAAAAAGTTCTTTAAATAGCGGAGGGCATGCTTTTGAGCAGGAATTTCCTTCATATAGGTTAGATGGAAATCTTCCTTCCAACCAATGATGCTGTCATCAGTCCCACGAAAGACAATCAGATAGGTATCGAGATTGAGGCGGTAGGTCATAGCCGCAAATTGTTTTTGCAGCTCAGGGTCGATGTCATTAATAAAATGGGAGAGTTTGCAATTTTTGAAGCGTTTGTGTTGAGCTAGTTCATCTAATAGCTGGAGGCGATTTTTACTGGTTAACATGTTAGACTCTCTTGGAACCTGAGGAGCCAGGTCTAAAAGTCGCTGAGGACTTGTGGAGACCAGATTGTCAAAGGAGAGGTAGGTGATTTCTGTTAAGGCTAGAATGTCTAATTCATTTAAAGGAAGGTCGTAAAAGGAATCGTGTGCGACATCTTTCAGATAATCAAAAATATTGGCCATAATAGCTCCTTTCTTTTTATTTATCTTATCAAATTTCCCTCAAATTAGCTAGTAGGATTGTCTTGCTTTGTTGGCTAAAAACAAGCTATTTCAAATTCAGTTTCAGACCTTCGAGCATGGAAAAATCTGTTATAATAATAGAAAAGGAGGAGCGCATGCACAAGATTTTATTAGTAGAAGATGATCAGGTTATTCGGCAACAGGTCGGGAAAATGCTCTCTGAATGGGGATTTGAAGTGGTTCTGGTAGAAGACTTTATGGAAGTTTTGAGTCTTTTTGTCCAGTCGGAGCCTCATCTGGTCCTCATGGATATTGGCTTGCCCTTGTTTAATGGTTATCACTGGTGTCAGGAGATTCGCAAGATTTCCAAGGTCCCCATCATGTTTCTGTCTTCGAGAGACCAGGCTATGGATATTGTCATGGCAATCAATATGGGGGCGGATGACTTTGTGACCAAGCCTTTTGACCAGCAGGTTCTTTTAGCTAAGGTTCAGGGCTTGTTGCGTCGTTCCTATGAGTTTGGGCGTGACGAGAGTTTACTGGAATACGCCGGTGTGATTCTCAATACCAAATCCATGGATTTACATTATCAAGGGCAAGTCTTGAATTTGACCAAGAATGAGTTTCAGATTTTACGAGTTTTGTTTGAGCATGCAGGCAACATCGTAGCGCGTGATGACCTCATGCGGGAACTTTGGAACAGTGACTTTTTCATTGATGATAATACCCTCTCTGTCAATGTGGCTCGTTTGCGTAAAAAGTTGGAAGAGCAGGGCTTGGTAGGATTTATCGAGACCAAGAAAGGAATAGGGTACGGATTAAAGCATGCTTGATTGGAAACAATTTTTTCTAGCCTATCTGCGCTCCCGTAGTCGTCTGTTTGTCTATCTGCTTTCTTTGACGTTTCTGGTTTTGCTCTTTCAGTTTTTATTTGCAAGTTTAGGAACTTACTTTCTCTACTTTTTCCTCTTGTGTTGCTTTGTAACCATTTTATTTTTCGCTTGGGACATATTGGTGGAAATGCAGGTCTATCGCCAGGAACTTCTCTATGGGGAGAGGGAAGCCAAATCTCCTTTGGAAATAGCTTTAGCTGAAAAATTAGAAGCGCGTGAGATGGAACTTTATCAGCAGAGGTCAGATTCAGAAAGAAAACTGACGGATTTGCTGGATTACTATACCTTGTGGGTCCATCAGATTAAGACCCCCATTGCAGCCAGTCAACTCTTAGTTGCAGAAGTAGCCGACCGCCAACTGAAGCAACAATTAGAACAGGAAATTTTCAAGATAGACTCCTATACCAATCTAGTTTTACAGTACCTGCGTTTAGAAAGTTTTCATGATGATTTGGTCTTAAAGCAGGTTCAAATTGAGGACTTGGTCAAGGAAATAATTCGTAAATATGCTCTTTTCTTTATTCAAAAAGGCTTAAATGTCAATCTACATGATCTTGATAAAGAAATCGTGACGGATAAAAAGTGGCTGCTAGTGGTTATTGAGCAAATTATCTCAAATAGTCTCAAGTACACCAAGGAAGGTGGTCTGGAGATTTATATGGAAGGCCAGGAACTCTGTATCAAGGATACAGGAATCGGGATAAAAAATAGTGATGTCCTCCGAGTCTTTGAACGTGGATTTTCAGGATATAATGGCCGCCTAACTCAGCAGTCATCTGGACTTGGACTTTACCTATCTAAGAAAATTTCTGAAGAACTGGGTCACCAGATTCGTATTGAGTCTGAGGTCGGAAAAGGAACGATAGTGCGGATTCGGTTTGCTCAAGTGAACTTAGTCCTTGAGTGAGAAGAGACAATGAGTTTTTACCCAATCTCTTTTTGCTATATTTCAGGATATTTGAAGACTGTTTTTTACAAAACCAATAATAGAATTTTTAATACAGAATATAGTATAAATACTGGTTCAAAGTGAAATTTTGTATGCTTTATACTTTTGTTGAGTATAAAATCTATAATCTAAGGGTGAATTACAAAAATTAATTTGAGATGAAGTGAATTGTAGACTTGGGAAATGTCTCCTATTCGATTTCAGAATGAATCGTTGATACAGGATTAAAAGAACTGCAGCTTTCTTTTTATTTTGAATGATAGTAAAAACTGCAGTACTTGTGTGATTTACAATTATTGCACTCAATGTCCGAGTATCGCACTATCTGAAATAGGGAATAGTAGAGATTGTTCTGCGATATGTAAAAAAACGCATTAGTAAGGAGTATCGTATATGCTACCATATCTTAAAACTATTAGATGGTATCTCTTCTTTAATTTTCTTTTTGGTGTAGTATCGAATATCTGCACAGCTTTGTTACCGTATTTCACGCAGGCATTAATCAAAGGGGATTATCAAGTAGCTCTATATGGTTACTCTATGTCAGTGGCTGGCTATTTGAGTTGTAACTATATCCAAATGATACTTGATTGGAAGCAGGGGATTATCTTTTCGACTACTTTGAAAAATGAGTGGTTTCGTTCACTTCTGGGACTCAGTCACCACGATTTCAAGCAGAAAACAGTAGCAGAGTATATTTCCTATCAATCTAATGACCTAGATTCGTTGGAAAAGGATTACCTTCCTCCATTGATGAGTTTTATCAAACAAATTTTACGTATCATCATTTACGCTTTCATTATTAGCAGAACAATTAATCCTATTGTATCATTGATTTTAATCTTTTCTACTGGAATTAGTATTCAAATTCCTAAAATCGTTGGGAAGTTGACCGCTAATCGCAGACAGGTTTACTTGAAAAAACAAGGAGATTACTATCGAACTTTGGAGGATTTGCTCATGGGACATCATTTGGTAAATAAACTAACTATGTCGCATTTTTTGAATCAACAAAAGAGTTCTCTAAAGAATTTGCAGGATAAGTATTTTAAGTATGGTTTGACAAAAATTACTGGCATCTTATTGACAGGTGTTTCTTTTGAATTCATTAGTCTTGTTCTGTTTATTTATTTAGCCTACTCTCTATCTCACCAGCAACTCGGTATTCCTGAGGTGGTGGCGAGTTTCGGATATATTAATGCTTTTTCTGAACCAATACAGGAAATCCTTTATGATTTACAAATGTTAGAGTCCGTAAAGCCTGTAATCAAGAGTTTTCAAAACATTGTTGGGAGACCCGTTTCAGTTCAAGCACCTCAACATTCTTTTGATACGATTACTTTGAAAAACATTTCCAAACAACTGGGAGAATCAAAATTGATAATTACTTCCGCTACGATTCAAAAAGGGGATAAAATTGCGCTTATTGGTAAGAATGGGTCTGGAAAAAGTAGTCTTCTCAACATTTTAAATGGAACAGATGAAGATTTTGAAGGACAAATTGTGCTAGATGGGCTTGTTTTGGACCATCTTTGGGGAAGATTCGGTATGATTCTGCAACAAGAACATACATTTATTTCGAGTTATGAAAATAATGTAACGCTATTCAATAGTTTCAATGAAAAATTCAGAGAAGAAGATTTTGAAAAAATTCCACCACAATCCCTGTCAGGTGGTCAGCAACAACGAATGTATTTAAATCGTGAGAAAAATCGTAAAAATCCATTGCTTATCCTAGACGAACCTTTCTCTGCCTTGGATACTAATCAGTTTAAAATGGAATTGGAAAGAGTTCTGGAACTACCAAGTGCCGTCATTGTTACTTTACATCGCCAAAACGAATTATTAAGTAAGTTTGACCAAGTTTGGGAAATTAAGAATGGAGAACTTGTAATTTTGAAATAGCTAAATTATAGAGAATAAAACGCATATTATCAAGAGTTCAGAGGAGATACCGGTTTTTCTTTTTCTAATAAGGAATCTAAAATTTCTTGCTTTCTCTATCTATTCAATTGATAGATTTCTTCAGAGAAAGACTGTAAAATTTTTGATATAATGTTAAGGATGGACTGACGGATATTTAAAAGATAATGTTCAAAAGAATAACAGGTGAGAAGAAAAATATATAAGATTGGACAGAAGTCTCTCTACCCTCATCCATGCAGAAACAAGATTATATGAAATAAAAGGAGTAACCAATGACTGGAAACTATTCAACACGTGAATACCGTGAGAAATTATATGATGATCTTCATGTTCGATTAAGAGATACAGTGATTTTGATGTGTGCGATTTTTATTGCCTCTATCGGACTAAATATGAATTCAACAGCTGTCATTATTGGAGCTATGCTGATTTCCCCTCTTATGACACCGATTGTTGGACTCGGATTTGGTTTAGCTATTTTTGACACGCGTTTAATCAAGCAATCTCTAGAGGTCTTATTTACTCAAGTATTGGTCAGTTTGCTTGTCTCGGCTCTGTATTTCTGGATTTCTCCCTTATCTTATGAAAGCAGCGAATTGATTGCACGAACCTCTCCAACCATTTGGGATGTTCTCATTGCTATTGCTGGTGGGATAGCAGGCGTCATTGGTTCAAGGAAAAAAGAAGCAAACAATATCGTGCCAGGAGTAGCCATTGCAACAGCTCTGATGCCACCTATCTGTACTGCAGGTTACGGTTTAGCTAATGGAAATGTACGATTTTTATTTGGAGCTCTCTATCTTTTCTTGATCAACTGTGTCTTTATCATGCTAATCAACATTGTTGGAACAAGAATTTTGATGAGAAAATCTCCCTTAAGTTCATTTAAAGAGCTAAACATTAAAATGAGAATTGGGTTGATATCCTTGATCGTATTATTGATTCTTCCGGCTAGTTATTCAGCAGTCACTCTGACGATAGATCAAGCGCGCAAAGAAGGAATCAAACAGTTTGTAGGAAAAGAGTTCGCCAATCATACGGTCATTAATCAAGTCTACAAGTCAAGGAGCAATGAATTAGTCTTGACGGTTGTTGGAGATCCGATTTCAGAAGAAGAATTAGAAACGCTCCACCAAAAACAAGCCTCTTACGGTATTCAATCTGTTCAATTGAAAGTCAATCAAGTTCATAATTCGACAAAATTAGACAGTGATACGACCAAGGAATTTTATGAAACCATTAACAAGTATATCGATCAAAAACTCTCTGAAAAGGATTCACAAAAAGATCTCGTAAAAGAAAATGAAGCAGATAAGGATTGAGGATATTGACCTTATCTAACTCATGAAAGCAAATCTTGTGTGGTGGTTTGGTCAATCACTACTAGCTCGGATTAAATAATACTCTTCGAAAATCAAATTCAAACCACGTCAGCGTCGCCTTACCGTACTCAAGTACAGCTTGCGGCTAGCTTCCTAGTTTGCTTTTTGATTTTCATTGAGTAAAAATATAAAAAGCAACAGCTGTTTCAGTTGTTGCTTTTTAGCTAGCTAGGATTTTATCTCTTATTTCTCAACGCGTGATTTGTTGGCGATATCAGCAAGGATAGCTTGAACAAAGTCATCAACTGAGACAGTTTGTGTTTCTTTTTGGCCATAGCGACGAACGTTAACAGTTCCGTCTTCCATTTCCTTGTCCCCAACGATCAATTGGTAAGGAATCTTGCTTGTTTGTGACGCACGGATCTTGAACTGCATTTTTTCATTGCGCTCATCTACGTCTGCACGAACACCACGATCACGGAGTTTTTTAGCTACTTCCCATGCGTAGTCCACGTGTTTCTCGTTAGATACTGGGATGAGGGTTACTTGGTGAGGTGCTAGCCATGTTGGGAAGGCACCCTTGTAGTTCTCAATCAAGATAGCAGTGAAGCGTTCCATAGTTGAGATAACTCCACGGTGAATCATAACTGGACGGTGCTCTTCGCCATCAGCTCCGATGTATTTAAGGTCGAAACGTTCTGGAAGCAAGAAGTCAAGCTGGATAGTAGAAAGAGTTTCTTCTTTTCCAAGGGCAGTCTTAACTTGAATATCCAATTTTGGTCCGTAGAAGGCTGCTTCACCTTCGGCTTCAAAGTAGTCCACGCCCATTTCATCAAGAGCTGCACGAAGCATAGTTTGGGCATTTTCCCACATCTCATCGTTATCAAAGTACTTGTGAGTATCTTGAGGGTCACGAAGAGAGAGGCGGAAGCGGTATTCAGTCAAGTTGAAATCTTCATAAACATCGATAATCAACTGAAGGGCGCGTTGGAATTCTTCTTGGATTTGTTCTGGAGTAACGAAGAGGTGACCGTCGTTAAGAGACATTTCACGTACACGTTGAAGACCAGTAAGGGCACCAGATTTTTCATAGCGGTGCATCATCCCGATTTCAGCGATACGGATTGGCAACTCACGGTAAGAGTGAACATGATGTTTGAAGACTTGGATGTGGTGCGGACAGTTCATTGGACGAAGGACAAATTCTTCCCCGTCACCCATGTCCATAGTTGGGAACATGTCTTCTTGGTAATGATCCCAGTGACCAGAAGTCTTGTAAAGTTCAACAGAAGCAAGTGGTGGAGTGTAAACATGTTGGTAGCCAGAAGCCAACTCTTTGTCTACGATGTAGCGTTCCAACTCACGACGAATAGTCGCACCATTTGGCAACCAGAATGGAAGCCCTTGACCAACCTCTTGAGAAATCATGAAGAGGTCAAGCTCTTTACCAAGTTTACGGTGGTCACGTTCTTTGGCTTCTTCACGCATTTGAAGGTAGTTCTTCAAGTCTTTCTTGTCAAACCAAGCTGTACCGTAGATACGTTGCATCATAGCGTTGTCGCTATTTCCACGCCAGTAAGCACCTGCTACATGGAGAAGGTGGAAGATTTGGATGCGGCCTGTTGATGGGACGTGAGGGCCACGGCAAAGATCTACATATTCACCCTGACGATAGATAGTCAAACCACCTTCGTCTTCTGAGTGTTCTTCAATCAATTCTAATTTGTAAGGATCGTTCTTGAAGATTTCACGTGCCTCGTCTTTAGTAACTTCTTCACGGATTGATGGGAAGTTTTCTTTGACAATTTTTTGCATTTCTTCTTCGATACGAGGAAGGTCTTCGTTAGAGATTTGACCAGCTGTGTTGTCTGTATCGTAGTAGAAGCCGTCTTCGATGGCTGGACCAACTCCCAGGTGAATGTCTGGGAAAAGACGACGAGCTGCTTGGGCGAACAAGTGAGCAGCTGAGTGACGCAAGATTGGAAGGGCATCTTCGTGATCAGGCGTCACAATTTCGATGCTTCCATCTTCAGTGATAGCACGAGTAGTGTCGATGAGTTTGCCGTTGAATTTACCAGCCAAGGCTTTTTTGGCTAGGGAATTACTGATAGATTGGGCAATTTCAAAAGTTGTAACGCCAGATTCGAATTCACGAACAGCGCCATCTGGGAAAGTAATGTTAATCATGATGTTCTCCTTAAATATTTATTATTTTTTGTTGGACAATTTTAAGAGCCGAGCAACCTCTTTCATAGTCTGATTTTCTGATTGACTACCATCTGTCAAGAGACTAGAATATCCTAATTCCATTGCTTCTTTACGAACCATTTGGGCAAAAAGAATGTCTCGTTGCATCCAGTTTTCAAAAGCTTTATCAGGGTTAGTTGTTCCCTCTAAGACATAAGGAACCCATTCTCTCTGTCTATAATGCTTTTTCTGAAAATCAGTTGTCGGAGTCAAGCATAGATAGGAAGACGCTGGACATTCAAGTTCCTTAACCAAGTGAGGCAAGAGTCCTGCTCCCTCCACCAAGAGAGGTCTGCTTTGATTTTTTATCAAGTAAGATTTTACATAAGGAAAAATCTCCTCATAAAAGTGCCATTCTTCATCCGCCATCTCTTCTGGATTTCTCATCCAGATTTGTTCCGGACTTCTATCCTGCCTAAGAAGGCAAATTGGTTGTGAGTCTGCACTTGCTTGACTCATCATCTCGTTTAGCAAATCATCGAGTTTGATATGACGTAGCTGATATTGTCTAGCGAGAAGTGAGGCAATTGTTGACTTTCCACTACAAGGCGATCCACCAATCATATAAAGCACCATTTTTCCTCCTTCTGAAAAATAAAAAGCGACATCCTCGAAAGGACGTCGCAACGTGGTTCCACCTTCATTTATGTTCCTCAAAAAAGAGGGACACCTCTGATTGGCTCTAACGTGGCCACCGTTTTATGTTTTCATAAAAGTTAGTAGAGTAGTATCAGTTTAGACTTTCTATGCGTTCTCAGCAACCACGCACTCTCTGGTAGAAAGGGGATAAGTGACTTGTCTCTATGGATTATTATAGCATGATTGTGAGATTTTTCAAGGATTTTGTGAAAGTTTTTTGTTTTTCATTTTTTGTAGAATATGCTTGATGCCAATACCGGAAGCCAGACCCACCAGAGCCAAGGTTTCATAGATTAGCAAGTAAATTAGTATAAACTCACCAAAAGTTATGATAGTAAAGCAAAAGAGCAGTCCGTTACCAATTAACCACCAAAGTGAGAAACGGAAACGGTAGCTATAGAGTAGCGATATAATCAAGATTACCAGAGGTGTAAAGAAGAGAATATTATTTACGTAGAGACTCTTGAGCAAAAGGGGGTCAGAAATAATTAGTGATAACAACTCATAAAGTGGCCAATAAAAGAAAAATATGACCAGATAGTAGGGGTGATGGGAATAGAATCTACGCATGATAATCACCTCGTTTTAAAAAACAGACAACTTAGATTTCTTGCTATGATTATTATAGCATGTTTAAAACAAGAAAGTAAATCTGTTGACAAAGAAGTTAGTTATTGGTAGAATAGGGATTGTCGAAAAGACAAATAACTTCTTCTTGGTTACAGGCATGCCAACCTGTCACTCGGATGAAGCCAAATAAAAAGGAGAAACATCATGGCAATCTCAAAAGAGAAAAAAAATGAAATCATCGCACAATATGCACGTCACGAAGGTGATACAGGTTCAGTAGAGGTTCAAGTTGCTGTCCTTACTTGGGAAATCAACCACCTTAACGAACACATCAAACAACACAAAAAAGACCACGCTACTTACCGTGGATTGATGAAGAAAATCGGTCGCCGTCGTAACTTGCTTGCATACTTGCGTAAAAACGACGTTAACCGTTACCGTGAGTTAATCAACTCTCTAGGACTTCGTCGCTAATTCAAGATACAAAGGCCGTCAAAAGCACAAAGCAAAAATAGGAAAATTGACGAAGAAACTTCAGTTTCTAGGAGATTTTATCTTTTTTGCCAAGTGCTTAGGCCGTGTTCAATTGAGCATATCTTGATAATGAAGCTACTCTAAAATGGGTAGCTTTTTTACTTTTGTCACCTTACCTCGATATACTCAAGTATAATCTTCGGTTACAGTTCCTAGCACTGTAAGGTAAAATAAACCAGATATTCTCCCTCGGGGAGATTTTTTTGTTTCACTGAACGTTTTGTACAATCTTCGCCTCGTCGCCTAGTCTATAAACGGTTTATCCAGCAAGAATCATGATGCTAAGGGCGTCAAAAATCCGTATGAAAATAGGGAAATGACACAGTGTTCGATGAACACAAGGAGTTTCATCTTTTTCACTAGGATTTTAGCCCGGGCTCAAATCAGCTCTCTGATTTTCAGAGGGCTTTTTTATTGAGGTTTTTTCGGTCACAATTTTGGAGACTACAAAAACCTCAAATGGTATCAGCTAATTACACCATAAAGGTGCGTAGCTACTCGGCTTGAAAAGCCGAGTAGCTGTCTGCAAGCCCCCTCGGAGAGCCCACACTTTACGAAGTAAAGTATAGTATGTTATACTTTACATGGAAGTAGTCACCGAATTCCAGTTAGAAATTACTTTGTAACTACGTTTTGAGGAGGAGTAAAATGCTTTCCTATGTTCGACATTACCCACTAGCGATAGCTAAATTAATGTGTCTGTGCTCTCCTAAAATCTGCTGATTTATTACTGACCAATACAGGAGGTTTTTTATGGGACAGACAATCATATCTGCTATTGGTGTTTATATTTCCACCAGTATCGATTATTTAATTATTTTATTTATTTTATTTGCACAGCTATCACAGAATAAACAAAAATGGCATATTTATGCGGGGCAATATCTAGGCACAGGCTTACTTGTAGGGGCGAGTTTAGTTGCTGCTTATGTCGTTAATTTCGTGCCTGAAGAATGGATGGTTGGATTGCTTGGTTTAATCCCTATCTATTTAGGGATTCGTTTTGCAATTGTTGGAGAAGGTGAGGAAGAAGAGGAAGAAGAGGAAGAAATTATTGAAAGATTAGAACAAAGCAAGGCAAATCAACTGTTTTGGACAGTTACATTGCTGACAATTGCGTCTGGCGGAGATAATTTAGGTATCTATATACCTTATTTTGCTTCGTTAGATTGGTCACAGACCCTCGTGGCCTTGCTTGTGTTTGTAATCGGCATAATTATCTTATGCGAGATTAGTCGGGTGTTATCCTCTATTCCGTTAATATTCGAGACAATTGAAAAATACGAGCGAATCATTGTGCCCTTAGTATTCATTCTACTTGGACTATACATCATGTATGAAAATGGCACGATAGAGACTTTTCTGACCGTGTAGATTTTTTTGTTTCACTAGGATTTTAGCCCGAGCTCAAATCAGCTCTCTGACTTCAGAGGGCTTTTTATGTTGTCACCTTACCTCGACATACTCAAGTATAATCTTCGGTTACGGTTCCTAGCACAATAAAACCAACTATATTCATTTGTTCTCATCTTGTTACGCAGTTGAAAATATGGTATACTTTTTCATGAGAATTTTCTAAATTTTTAAGATTCTATCAAAGGAGGTTTGCATGCTTTCCAAATTTTCTGGAAGCCGACAAGATCAGCAATTTGTGTTACTTTTAGTTATTTTGCTAGGTATTTTAGGGATTTCTCTCTTTCTAGCAGTTTCAATGGGATCCGTTGCGATTGATCTAGGAGATACCTATCGGATTATTTTGAGCAGGTTAGGATTTCCTCTTGAGATAGGAGAGGTTTCCAAGTCTACTCTTGCCATTGTATGGAATATGAGATTCCCTCGAGTATTGTTAGGTTTGATAGTAGGAGCAGGCCTTTCTATGTGTGGTAGTGTGATGCAGTCTACAGTGAACAATCCCATCGCAGAGCCCTATGTCTTAGGAATATCTGCGGGTGCAACTCTCGGAGCAACCTTGAGCATCATTCTTGGTTTAAAAGTGATGATTAGCCTTGGAGCTTTTATTGGAGCTATTTTGGCAACAATTGCTGTCCTCATCATTGCCTCTATGCAGGGAAGGATGACAACTTCTAGTTTGATTTTATCAGGAACTGTGGTCAATGCTCTCTTTCTGGCTTTTTCAAACTTTATTATCTCAGTCGGCGCTAATGCGGACAGTGTGATGACCATTAAGTTTTGGACCATGGGCTCGCTCGCTGGGACTTCCTGGTCTGACTTGCTCCTGCCAACTATGGTAGTAGGAATAGCCTTTCTATTTTTCTCTACTCAGTATCGTGTTTTCAATGCGATGATGATGGGAGATGAGGCTGCTTTAACTTTGGGAATTCCCTTACGCTTTTATTGGTATCTTTATGTGACAATGGTGGCTGTACTGACAGCAGTCTTGGTGGCAACCTGTGGGATTATTGGATTTGTCGGTCTGATTACTCCACATTTAGCTCGAGGGTTAGTAGGAACGAATTACAAGAGGCTTTTTCCTGTTGCAACCTTGCTAGGTGCCCTCTTTGTCATTTGGGCAGACGTACTCTCTCGTATCATCATTCCAAACGCAGAGCTTCCTATTGGTATTTTCACAGCCTTGGTAGGTGCTCCCTTCTTTATCTACATTGTTGGAGGTAGGCGAAGGGAGGTGAGGGTCTGATATGGACTTGATTTGTCAGGATATCCATTTTGGACTAGGAGAGAAAAAAATCCTCAAAGGAGTCTCTCTTAAGGTTGAAGGGAATCAATTTCACACGATATTAGGACCAAATGGAAGTGGAAAAACCAGTTTACTTAAACTCCTCTATCGTCAGGAAAAGGCGGACAAAGGCTTGATAAGCCTAGATGGAAAGCCTCTGGAACAATGGACGCTCAAAGAAACAGCCAAGCAAATGGCAGTTGTGACCCAGTTTAACCAGCTACAGTTTGATTGTACAGTTGAAGAAATCGTCTTGCTGGGAAGAACTCCCCACCTCTCTTTTTTACAGAAGGAAAGGGAAAGAGATTATGCTCTCGTTCAAGATGCTCTTGTCAAGGTGGATATGCTTGAGAAGAAAACTCGTCTCTATTCGTCTCTGTCGGGGGGAGAGAAACAGCGAGTTTTGTTAGCCCGCGCCTTGGCGCAAGAACCGACTCTCTTACTCCTAGACGAACCAACCAATCATCTGGATATCAGGTATCAGCTAGACTTGTTGGCCATTGTGAAAAATCTCAAGGTCAATGTTCTAGCTGTCCTGCATGATATTCAACTTGCTTGTCGCTATTCGGATTATCTCTATCTGATGAAAGAGGGAGAAATCATTTACCAAGGGACTCCAAAGGAGACCATCACTCCTGAGTCATTGCAAACTGTATACGGAGTTCAAAGTCAGGTGACTTGGACCGAGGATCAGCAAGCTATGATTCACTATTTATAAGAATGAAAAGGAAAATAAAATGAAAAAAACACTCAGTATTTTACTCGTGACAGTAGCTACCTTAACTTTGGCAGCTTGTGGAAATACTACTACAGAAAAAGCTACCACACAATCTAGCACAGAAACAAGTCAAAAGGCGAGCACAGAGACGACTTATCCACTAACGGTCAAAACCTATGACGCGAAAGGGAATGAAGTCGAACAAGTCTTTGACAAGGCACCTGAAAAAGTTATCACCAACAATCTTTCAACCACTGAAATCTTATTGGAGTTGGGGTTGAAGGATAAAATTGTTGGCATGCTCAATCCAGACAATGCTGTGACGGACAAATACAAGGACGCGATTGCGACTATTCCTCAAATTGGGGATAAAAAAACAGTCTCACAAGAGACAGTCCTTTCTTATGAGCCAGACGCTGTGATGGGTCGAAACATGATGTTTTCTGAAAAATCCTTGGGGACAGTTAGCACTTGGAATGAAAACAAAATCCCAGTTTATACGCAAAAAGCTTCTCTTTCAACAATTCAGCAAGATTTGGGGAATATCGTAGAAGATGTCAAAAATCTGGGAATGATTTTTAATGTTCAGGACAAGGCTAATGAATACGCAGCTCAATTACAAACTAAAATTGATGCTGTTAAGAAAGCAAACCCAGCAAGCCAAGGTGAAAAGAAAAAGGCTTTGATTATGGTTGCTTATAATGATGAAACTTTCGGTGCCTACAAGTCTGCTTTGCAAGAAAGTTTGCTGAACCAACTTGGTTATACAAACGTTGCAACGGGAACATCAGGCTTGACCTTGGAAAATCTCGTGTCAATGGATCCTGAATTGATTATCTATGTAACCAGCGACCGCAATAAAAAATTGGATGAAAAAGCAGTAGAGTTGATGAAGGCAAATGCTGTTTTGGAAAGCGTTCCTGCTATTAAGAATCAAAAGATCATGACCATCTCTTACGATGAGTTGATGGATTATGGTCCAGCAGTGATTGATTCCCTTGAGAAAATCAATGACTTTATCAATAAATAATGAGTTTGATTGGGAAGGAATTCAAGTCAAAATCAGCCTTCCTTCTAACTACGACCCCAATCAAACCTATCCAGCTATTTTATTGAATGATGGGAACTTGGATTTCCTATCGTCTCTTTCAGAATCTGTGATTTTAGTGGGCTTGATCTCTAAAAATCGCCTAGATGACTACACGCCCTGGAAGTCATCTGCTCTGAGAGATGGAGCTCCAGATTTTGGAGGTCAGGCAAATGCCTATCATAGTGATTTATTTGGAGGCCTTTTAGACAAGCTGCAGTCGCTTTATCGACTGGATGAAGCACGCCTTGCCTACGGAGGTTATTCACTAGGTGGTTTGGCGGCAGTCTACAGTCTTTTCAGCTTTGACAAGGTTTCCTGTGTCTTCTCCATCTGCGGTTCTTTTTGGTATCCTGATTTTGTGGCTTACTGCAAGGAAGAAAATGTGAAAAATTTGGACTGTTTGCTGTATTTACAGAATGGTCAAACAGAAGGAGCACACCATACTAATCGCTTGGCTCAAGCACCAGTCTATGCTGAGCAAATCCATACCAGTCTTCAGAAATGCTATCCGAACGGTCAGTTTGTCTTTGATCCTTATGGACACCATGAACAAGTAGCTGAACGATTCCTAGCTTTTTCCAGCTGGTTGGCCCAAAAATGGAAAATCGAATAAAAGATTTATCCCTTGGTTTTTGCCAAGGGATTGTTGTATTTATTTAACCAAGTTTTTCTCTCTTTTTATCTGGATTCCATACGAAGCTTGCGATAAAGCTAAAGATGATAGTTAGGATAGCGAGGATAATTGCAAGGATGAGGGCAGGGATGCGGATAAACCACCAGAGTGGATTTGGTTTTTTATCATTGTGCCATTGTTTCGTTTCTTCGTCCAGACGTTGGAATTCTGTTTGGATACGATTGGCGACTGTTTCAATGCCTTCATCATTCATTTTCTTGATATCTGAGATATCAATTGGATTTCCAAAGTTCATATTGACACGCTCGCGGCTAACCAAGCCTTTCAAGGTCATAGGACCTGTATAGGTAACAGGCATGATACGGACCTTGGCCATTTTGGCAATCAGGGCAACTCCACCCTTGACATCGTTTGAGTGACGGCTCCCACTTGGAAACATGATGAGAGAGCGGTCACTTTTTTTGAGAACATTGATAGGGTATTTGATGGCTGAGGCGCTAGGATTTTCACGGTCGATAGGAAAGGCACCACACATACGAATCCACCAACCAAAGATACGGTTGGTAAAGAGCTCTTTTTTGGCCATAAAGATAAATTGTTTTGGCTTGGTCGCAAAAGCCATGTAAACAGGATCCCACCAGGTACGGTGAGGGGCAACCAGAATATAATTTTCATCTTGATTAGGAATTTTATCAGTATTATGATAGTGGGCATTGCCATTGATGGACCATAGGAGCAGGACAACCAATCCACGTAAATAAGTATAAAACATGCGATCTCCTTCGATTCTTTTCTTGTTATTATTATACCTTATCAAAGGAGGGCTGGCAAACTTTTCCCTTGACTAGGTCCATATTTGGGATGAGATTAGAATTCTTTTAGAAAAAATGATATGATAGAGTTTATGGATAAAAATAAGATTATGGGATTAACCCAAAGAGAAGTCAAGGAAAGACAGGCTAAGGGCTTGGTCAATGATTTTACTGCATCGGCCAGTACTAGCACTTGGCAAATCGTTAAACGAAATGTCTTTACCCTTTTTAATGCTTTGAACTTTGCCATTGCCTTGGCGCTAGCCTTTGTTCAGGCTTGGAGCAATCTAGTCTTCTTTGCTGTTATCTGCTTTAACGCTTTTTCTGGGATTGTGACCGAGCTGCGGGCTAAACACATGGTGGACAAGCTCAATCTCATGACCAAGGAAAAGGTCAAGACTATTCGTGATGGCCAGGAAGTTGCTCTTAATCCTGAAGAATTGGTGTTAGGAGATGTCATTCGTCTGTCTGCTGGAGAGCAGATTCCTAGTGATGCTTTGGTTTTGGAAGGCTTTGCGGAAGTCAATGAAGCCATGTTGACGGGGGAAAGTGATTTGGTGCAAAAGGAAGTGGATGCCTTGCTTTTGTCAGGAAGTTTCCTAGCCAGTGGGGTAGTTTTAGCTCAAGTTCACCATGTTGGGGCTGATAACTATGCTGCCAAACTTATGCTGGAAGCCAAGACCGTTAAAACTATCAACTCACGTATCATGAAATCGCTGGACAAGCTAGCAGGTTTTACTGGGAAGATTATCATTCCTTTTGGTCTGGCTCTCTTGCTAGAAGCCTTGCTTTTAAAAGGCTTGCCTCTTAAGTCGTCTGTTGTAAATTCATCGACAGCCCTACTGGGAATGTTGCCTAAGGGAATTGCCCTTTTGACCATTACTTCGCTCTTGACTGCAGTTATCAAGCTAGGTTTGAAAAAGGTTTTGGTGCAGGAGATGTACTCTGTTGAGACCTTGGCGCGTGTGGATATGCTTTGTTTGGACAAGACGGGCACCATCACCCAAGGAAAGATGCAGGTGGAAGCCGTTCTTCCTTTGACCGAAGAGTATGGAGAGTCAGCGCTTGCTAGCATCCTGACCAGCTATATGGCCCATAGTGAGGATAAAAATCCCACAGCTCAAGCTATTCGACAGCGTTTTGTGGGAGAGGTAGCATATCCTATGATTTCGAATCTCCCCTTCTCGAGCGACCGCAAGTGGGGAGCTATGGAGTTAGAAGGTTTGGGAACAGTTTTCTTAGGGGCGCCTGAGATGTTGCTGGATTCTGAAGTCCCTGAAGCCAGAGAGGCATTGGAGAGAGGGTCACGTGTCTTGGTCTTAGCTCTTAGTCAGGAAAAACTGGACCATCACAAGCCACAGAAACCATCTGATATTCAGGCTCTAGCCTTGCTGGAAATCTTGGACCCCATTCGCGAAGGAGCAGCAGAGACGCTGGACTATCTCCGTTCTCAGGAAGTGGAGCTTAAGATTATCTCTGGTGACAATCCAGTTACGGTATCCAGCATTGCCCAGAAGGCTGGTTTTGCGGACTATGACAGTTATGTAGATTGCTCAAAAATCACGGATGAGGAATTGGTTGCTATGGCTGAGGAGACAGCCATTTTCGGACGTGTTTCCCCTCATCAAAAGAAACTCATCATCCAAACGCTGAAAAAAGCGGGTCATACAACGGCTATGACAGGGGACGGGGTTAATGATATCTTGGCCCTTCGTGAGGCGGATTGTTCCATCGTAATGGCGGAAGGGGATCCAGCGACTCGTCAGATTGCCAATCTGGTTCTCTTGAACTCAGACTTTAATGATGTTCCTGAGATTCTCTTTGAAGGTCGTCGTGTGGTCAATAACATTGCCCATATCGCCCCGATTTTCTTGATAAAGACCATCTATTCTTTCTTGCTCGCAGTTATCTGTATCGCCAGTGCTCTTCTGGGACGGTCTGAGTGGATCTTGATCTTCCCTTTCATTCCGATCCAGATTACCATGATTGACCAGTTCGTGGAAGGTTTCCCACCATTCGTTCTGACTTTTGAGCGAAATATCAAGCCTGTCGAGCCAAACTTCCTCAGAAGATCCATGCTTCGTGCTCTACCAAGTGCACTGATGATCGTGTTCAGCGTACTCTTTGTGAAAATATTTGGAAGTAGCCAAGGTTGGTCTGAGTTAGAAATCTCAACTCTACTCTATTATCTCTTGGGATCAATTGGTTTCTTATCCGTATTTAGAGCCTGCATGCCATTCACTCTCTGGCGTGTCCTCTTGATTGTTTGGTCAGTAGGAGGCTTCCTAGCCACAGCTCTCTTCCCAAGAATCCAAAAACTACTTGAAATTTCAACCTTAACAGGACAAACATTACCTGTTTATGGTGTCATGATGTTGGTCTTTACCGTAATTTTCATCCTGACAAGTCGCTATCAAGCCAGAAAATAAAGAAAGGCTGCAATCTGTGGATTGCGGTCTTTTTAGGTACAAGATTGCCAGCCGAAATGTGGTATAATAAGAGGTAATAGAGTTTTGGAAAGTGAGAGAAGATGATTTCAAAGAGATTAGAATTAGTGGCTTCCTTTGTGCCACAGGGAGCCATTTTACTAGATGTGGGGAGTGACCATGCTTATCTGCCTATCGACTTGGTCGAAAGAGGCCAAATCAAAAGCGCCATTGCAGGTGAGGTTGTGGAAGGTCCCTACCAATCTGCGGTCAAAAATGTTGAGGTTCACGGCCTAAAGGAGAAAATCCAGGTTCGTTTAGCTAATGGCTTGGCAGCCTTTGAAGAGGCAGACCAAGTGTCGGTCATTACCATTGCTGGTATGGGTGGTCGTTTGATTGCTAGGATTTTAGAAGAAGGCTTGGACAAGCTAGCTAATGTAGAGCGTTTAATCCTCCAGCCCAATAATCGTGAAGACGACTTGCGTATCTGGCTACAAGAAAACGGATTTCAGATTGTAGCTGAAAGCATCTTAGAAGAAGCTGGTAAGTTTTATGAGATTTTGATGGTGGAAGCTGGACAAATGAGGCTATCAGCCATTGATGTTCGCTTTGGTCCCTTCTTGTCCAAAGAAGTCAGCCCAGTCTTTGTCCAAAAATGGCAAAAAGAAGCTGATAAGCTAGAGTTTGCCCTTGGACAAATCCCAGAAAAAAATCTGGAAGAACGTCAAGTTCTAGTAGATAAGATTCAAGCCATCAAGGAGGTTCTCCATGCTAGCAAGTGAAGTAATTAACGTGTATGAAGCCTTTTGCCCTCAGGAATTTTCCATGGAGGGAGATAGTCGTGGCCTGCAAATTGGCACTTTAGACAAGGATATCCAAAGTGTCATGGTTGCTCTGGATATTCGTGAAGAAACGGTGGCTGAAGCTATTGAAAAGGGTGTGAATTTGATTATCGTCAAGCACGCGCCGATTTTCCGTCCTATCAAGGATTTGGTAGCTAGCCGTCCACAAAATCAGATTTACATCGACCTCATCAAGCATGACATTGCAGTTTATGTCAGCCATACCAATATTGACATCGTTGAAAATGGCCTCAATGACTGGTTCTGTCAGATGCTAGGTATCGAGGAGACGACTTATCTACAGGAGACAGGTCCAGAACGTGGAATTGGTCGTATTGGAAATGTTCAGCCTCAGACATTTGGGGAATTGGCCCAGAATGTCAAGCAAGTCTTTGGTCTAGATAGTCTTCGAATGGTGCATTATCAAGAGAGCGATTTGCAGAAGCCTATTTCAAGAGTGGCCATCTGTGGTGGAAGTGGGCAGTCATTCTATAAGGATGCTTTGGCAAAGGGGGCAGATGTCTATATCACTGGTGATATTTACTACCATACTGCTCAGGATATGCTGTCTGATGGTTTGTTGGCATTGGACCCAGGCCACTATATTGAAGTGCTTTTCGTGGAAAAAATTGCAGAGCTTCTTAATCAATGGAAAGAGGAAAAAGGCTGGGCAATCGATATTGTAACTAGTAAAGCATCGACCAATCCTTTCCACCATATCTAGTTAGAAAGTGAAAACAATGAAAAAAGTTGCCATTATCGGAGCAGGGATTGTAGGTGCAACAGCTGCCTACTACCTCTCGAAAGAAAGTGACCTAGAGGTGACCGTTTTTGACCATGGACAGGGGCAAGCTACCAAGGCAGCAGCGGGAATTATCAGTCCTTGGTTTTCCAAACGCCGTAATAAAGCTTGGTACAAAATGGCGCGCTTGGGAGCTGACTTTTATGTGGATTTATTAGCTGATTTAGAGAAGTCAGGACAAGAAATCGACTTTTACCAGCGTTCGGGGGTCTTTCTCCTGAAAAAGGATGAAACTAAGTTGGAAGAACTCTATCAACTAACCCTCCAGCGTAGAGAAGAATCTCCTTTGATAGGGCAATTAGCCATTTTAGACCAAGCGTCTGCAAATAAATTATTCCCTGGTTTACAGGGATTTGATCGCTTGCTCTATGCTTCTGGTGGAGCGAGAGTAGATGGTCAACTCTTAGTGACTCGTTTGCTGGAAGCCAGTCAGGTCAAGCTGGTCAAAGAAAAAGTGACTCTGACACCTTTAGCATCAGGTTACCAGATTGGTGAAGAGATGTTTGAGCAGGTTATTTTGGCGATGGGAGCTTGGTTGGAACATCTGTTAGAGCCTTTAGGTTATGAAGTGGATGTTCGTCCCCAAAAGGGGCAACTCCGAGATTATCAACTTGCCCAAGACATGGAAGCTTACCCTGTTGTTATGCCAGAAGGGGAGTGGGATTTGATTCCTTTTGCAGGTGGGAAATTATCCCTAGGCGCTACCCATGAAAATGATATGGGATTTGATTTGACGGTAGATGAAACCTTACTCCAACAAATGGAGGAGGCAGCCTTGCCTCACTATCCAGTCTTGGCAGTAGCGACTTCAAGAGCTGAGCGTGTGGGAATCCGTGCCTATACCAGTGATTTCTCACCTTTCTTTGGGCAAGTACCTGGCTTAGAAAGTGTCTATGCTGCTAGTGGACTGGGTTCATCAGGCCTCACAACGGGTCCTATCATTGGTTACCACCTAGCACAACTGATCCAAAGCAGGGAAATGACCTTAGACCCAGCAAACTACCCAATTGAAAACTATGTCAAAAGACTAAAAAACGAATAATACTCAATGAAAATCAAAGAACAAACTAGGAAACTAGCTGCAGGCTGCTCAAAGCACTGCTTTGAGGTTGTGGATAGAACTGACGAAGTCAGCTCAAAACACTGTTTTGAGGTTGTGGATAGAACTGACGAAGTCAGTAACATATATATGGCAAGGCGAAGCTGACGTGGTTTGAAGAGATTTTCGAAGAGTATAAGAATTTTACTGAAATTTTATCCTACCCTCTAGGATGGCAAATGACATTCCCTATCAAAAATGGTAAAATAAGAAAAAATAATCCGAGAATCGAGGAAAGAAGATGCAAGAAAAGATTTTGGTAACGGGTGGAGCAGGTTTTATCGGAACCCACACAGTTATTGAGTTAATCCAAGCAGGTCATCAGGTTGTTGTGGTGGATAACCTTGTGAATAGTAATAGAAAAAGTTTAGAAGTTGTTGAGAAAATTACAGGAGTTGAAGTGCCTTTCTATGAGGCAGATATCCGTGATACAGATACTCTTCGTGACATTTTCAAACAAGAAGAACCAACTGGTGTCATTCACTTTGCTGGCTTGAAGGCTGTCGGTGAATCTACCCGTATTCCTCTTGCCTACTATGACAATAATATCGCTGGAACTGTTAGTCTTTTGAAGGTCATGGAAGAAAACAACTGTAAAAACATCATTTTTAGTTCTTCTGCGACAGTTTACGGAGATCCTCATACAGTGCCCATCTTGGAAGATTTCCCACTTTCAGTGACCAACCCATATGGCCGCACCAAGCTTATGCTAGAGGAAATTTTGACGGATATTTACAAAGCAGACTCAGAATGGAATGTGGTCTTGCTTCGTTACTTTAACCCAATCGGAGCTCATGAAAGTGGAGACCTAGGAGAAAATCCAAATGGTATTCCAAATAACCTTTTGCCATATGTGACTCAAGTAGCCGTTGGGAAATTAGAGCAAGTGCAAGTGTTTGGAGACGATTACGATACGGAAGATGGAACTGGTGTTCGTGATTATATCCACGTCGTCGATTTGGCCAAAGGTCACGTTGCAGCTCTGAAAAAAATCCAAAAAGGCTCAGGTCTAAACGTTTATAACCTTGGAACAGGTAAAGGCTACTCAGTTCTTGAAATTATCCAAAATATGGAAAAAGCAGTGGGACGTCCAATTCCTTACCGTATTGTAGACCGTCGCCCAGGGGATATCGCAGCCTGCTATTCAGACCCAGCAAAAGCCAAAGCAGAACTTGGTTGGGAAGCAGAACTAGATATCACCCAAATGTGTGAAGACGCATGGCGTTGGCAAAGCAAGCATCCAAATGGATTTGAAGACTAAGATGGTGATGTCAATCATTGTCCCCTGTTTAAACGAAGAGGAAGTACTTCCTCTTTTTTATCAGGCTTTGGAAGCTTTACTTCCAGATTTGGCAACAGAAATCGAGTATGTCTTTGTCGATGATGGATCAAGTGATGGGACCTTGGAACTCTTAAAGACCTATCGGGAGCAAAATCCGGCAGTTCATTATATTTCTTTCTCGCGAAATTTTGGCAAAGAAGCTGCTCTATATGCAGGCTTGCAATATGCGACAGGAGATTTGGTGGTGGTGATGGATGCAGACCTCCAAGATCCTCCTAGTATGTTGCTTGAGATGAAAGCTCTACTAGACAAAAATGCAGACTTGGACTGTGTTGGAACACGCAGAACCAGTCGAGGGGGAGAACCCTTCTTTCGCAGTTTCTGTGCTAATCTCTTTTATCGTCTTATGCAAAAAATTAGTCCAGTAGCCTTGCCGTCAGGTGTCCGTGATTTTCGCATGATGAGACGGTCTGTAGTCGATGCTATTTTAAGCTTGACCGAGTCCAATCGTTTTTCAAAGGGGATCTTTGCCTGGGTCGGCTTTAAAACCCACTATCTGGACTATCCAAATGTCGAAAGGCAGGCTGGCAAGACCAGTTGGAGTTTTAGGCAACTCTTTTTCTACTCCATTGAAGGGATTGTTAATTTTTCAGATTTCCCCTTGATTATAGCCTTTGTGGCAGGTCTCCTATCTTGTTTTATTTCTCTACTTATGACCTTTTTTGTTGTGGTTCGGACCCTCATTTTGGGCAATCCGACATCAGGTTGGACCTCTCTGATGGCTGTTATTCTCTTCCTTGGTGGGATTCAACTCTTGACCATTGGGATTCTCGGCAAGTATATCAGTAAGATTTATCTAGAGACTAAAAAAAGACCACTTTATCTCGTCAAAGAAAAAAGTGACCTTCCTGATTTTACAGAAAAAAATAAAGAGAAAAGACTATAATTTTGCATGGAAATATGCTAAACTAGAAGGAGTGGAACGTTCTTGTCGATATTAGAGTTAATCTTTAATCAAGGCACGTGTCGGACAGTTTCTAACAGCTTCTATGACGTCCTGACTAGGAGAGATTTCTTTTTCTAGTTGGTCAGGGTCATCGTAAAAACGCACGATTCCATTATCGTGGTAATCAAATAATTCAGAATAAGTTTGGCAAAGACCACAGGCAATGCAGCGTTCAGGTATAAGTGTGATTTTCATATTTATATTGTAATAAGAAAAGTAAAAAAAAACAAGGAGTAAGGTATGGCAAAAGAACCGTGGCAAGAAGATATTTATGAGAATCAAGAAGAAACAAGATCAGAACGTCGTAAGAGAGAACAAGGTGGAGGAGTGCTGGCTAATCGTATCTTGACTATTTTAGCAAGTATTTTCTTTGTGATTGTAGTCGTGATGATTATTGTTCTGATCTATCTTTCGTCAGGTGGGAGTAATCGCACAGCAGCCTTGAAAGATTTTCACGATTCAGATACAAAAGTAGAGCAAGTTTCTTCTACTTCTAGTAGTAGTTCAGAGCAGGCATCTTCTAGTTCAGAGGAGAAGGTAGAAGAGTCATCTAGTAGCTCAGAACATCCAAATGATCCAGAAGGAACTACAAAAGTTATGGCTGGAGAAGGAGAAGCAGCCATTGCTGCTCGTGCAGGAATCTCGATTGCTCAGTTAGAGGCTTTGAATCCTGGGCATATGGCTACAGGATCTTGGTTTGCTAATCCAGGTGATGTTGTCAAAATCAAATAGGAGTTGATATGAAAACAATTCAAATTGCTATTGACGGTCCAGCTTCAAGTGGTAAGAGTACGGTCGCAAAGATTATTGCTAAGGATTTTGGTTACACCTATCTAGATACAGGTGCCATGTATCGTGCGGCGACCTATATGGCTCTGAAACACCAGTTAGGAGTGGAAGAGATTGAGGAACTTTTAGCCTTATTGGACCAGCATCCAATCAGCTTTGGGCGTTCAGAAACTGGAGAACAGCTTGTCTTTGTGGGAGATGTGGATATTACCCATCCTATCCGTGAAAATGAAGTGACCAATCATGTTTCTGCTATTGCGGCAATTCCTGAAGTTCGTGAGAAACTAGTCTCTCTTCAACAAGAGATTGCCCAGCAAGGTGGGATTGTCATGGATGGTCGCGACATTGGAACTGTTGTATTGCCACAAGCAGAACTGAAAATTTTCCTAGTAGCTTCGGTAGATGAAAGAGCAGAGCGCCGTTACAAGGAAAATATTGCCAAGGGAATTGAAACAGACCTTGAAACCCTAAAAGAGGAAATTGCTGCGCGTGACTACAAGGATAGTCATCGTGAGACTTCGCCTCTCAAACAAGCAGCGGATGCTGTCTACCTTGATACAACTGGCTTGAACATTCAAGAAGTAGTTGAAAAAATCAAAGCAGAGGCTAAAAAAAGAATGTAGATGTAGAAAAGCCGATAGATTGATATCGGTTTTTTCTATATTTGTCAAAATGCTGATTTTAGGGTATAATAGTTGCTGTTCGAGAAATTTTGATTTTCAAAGAATAGTGAATGATGATAAGGAGAAACCATGAACAACCTACCAAATTGCCCAAAATGTAACTCAGAGTATGTCTATGAAGACGGTGCCCTACTGGTTTGCCCAGAGTGTGCTTATGAGTGGAATCCTGCTGAAGTTGCAGATGTAGAAGAGGGCCTTGTTGCTATCGATGCCAACGGAAATAAATTGGCTGACGGTGATACAGTAACTCTCATCAAGGACTTAAAAGTAAAAGGTGCGCCAAAAGATTTGAAACAAGGGACGCGCGTGAAAAATATCCGCATCGTAGAAGGCGACCACAATATCGACTGTAAAATTGATGGTTTTGGTGCCATGAAACTCAAATCAGAGTTTGTGAAGAAAATTTAAGCATGTCAAAGCACTACAAATTTGTATTTTATAGCCGTATCTTCTTGTTTCTAGCGGCTTTTACGGGAGTTTATCTTGAAATCGCCAAGCATGGTGGATTTGGGATGTTGCTCTATTATACGGTTCTGTCCAACCTCTTAGTCGCGATTTTTACGCTCTATCTCCTAAAGGTTATGAGCCGTTTAGGTGAAAACTGGCAAAGGCCAAGCCTCTTGCGCTTAAAAGGTGGAGTCACTATGAGTATCATGATTACCTGTGTGATTTACCATTTCCTATTAGCGCCTATTGCGACTAATTTCTATACCCTAGAAAATTTCCTTTGCCACTATATCGTTCCCCTCTGGTTTTTAGCAGATACCCTCTTTTTTGACAAACAGGGTCAATACAAGATTTGGGATCCGGTTGTGTGGACGATTTTACCCTTGCTGTATATGATTTTTGCTCTTTTTAATGGCTTGGTACTGAAACTTGATGTTCCTAATTCTAAAGTCAGTCCCTTCCCTTACTTCTTTTTGAATGTGAACAAGGGTTGGGATGTCGTGTTCAAGTGGTGTCTGATTATCTTTGTTGCCTATATGGTGGCAGGATTTATCTTCTACTTTATCAAGCAAATCAAGAGAAAGTCATCCTAAGATACAAGGGATTCATTTTCGAGTTTAAGAAGGAGTCTATACACTAAAGAGGCTTCTTCTTTTCTTACTTGTTTGATAACTATCAAAAAAGTAGAAGATTAAGAGAAATATAGAAAGAGATTTCATGAAACAATTTTTAGAACGGGCCAGTATTTTGGCTCTCTCCCTCGTTTTGATTACGTCCTTCTCCATCTCAAGTGCCCTGCCAGCCATGTTTGACTATTATCAAGGTTATCCTAAGGAACAAATTGAACTCTTGGCGAGCTTGCCTTCCTTTGGAATCATGATTATGTTATTACTAAATGGTTTCTTAGAAAAAATATTTCCTGAGCGATTACAGATTAGTTTGGGATTGTTAATTTTATCACTGAGTGGAACAGCACCCTTTTGGTATCAAGCCTATCCCTTTGTCTTTGGAACACGGATTCTTTTTGGTTTGGGTGTAGGGATGATTAATGCCAAGGCCATTTCCATTATTAGTGAACGCTATCAAGGAAAAACGCGAATTCAGATGTTAGGTCTACGCGGTTCTGCAGAGGTTGTTGGGGCTTCTCTCATCACCTTGGCAGTCGGTCAGTTGTTGGCCTTTGGTTGGACAGCTACTTTCTTAGCTTATAGTGCTGGATTTTTGGTGTTGACCCTTTATTTGCTCTTTGTCCCTTATGGAAAAGAAAAGAAAGAAGTCAAGAAAAAAACAAAGGAATCAAGTCGCTTAACTCGGGAAATGAAGGGCTTGATTTTTATCCTAGCTATTGAAGCGGCAGTTGTAGTTTGTACCAATACGGCTATTACTATTCGTATTCCAAGTTTGATGGTGGAAAGAGGACTTGGAGATGCCCAGTTATCTAGTTTTGTTCTTAGTGTCATGCAGTTGATCGGGATTGTGGCTGGTGTTAGTTTTTCTTTCCTGATTTCAATATTTAAAGAGAAACTGCTCCTCTGGTCTGGTATTACCTTCGGCTTAGGGCAAATTGTGATTGCTTTATCTCCATCCTTGTGGGTAGTAGTGGCAGGGAGTATTCTGGCTGGTTTTGCCTACAGTGTAGCCTTGACGACGGTCTTTCAACTGGTCTCTGAACGAATTCCAGCTAAACTTCTCAATCAAGCAACTTCATTTGCTGTATTAGGCTGTAGTTTCGGAGCCTTTACGACCCCATTTGTTTTAGGTGCAATTGGGTTACTAACTCACAATGGCATGTTGGTCTTTGCCATTTTAGGCTCATGGTTGATTGTAACCTCTATCTTTGTCATGTACCTACTTCAAAAGAGAGCTTAGGATTGGTTTCCTAAGTTTTTCTTTCGGGATTTTTGTACCCAGACAATATTTATTTTAGACCCTTGTTTACAGATTATTTTCTTGATAAAATAGAAGTTATGACGAGATATAAAGCAACTATTTCCTATGATGGTTACGCCTTTGCTGGTTTTCAGCGCCAGCCTCATGCGCGTAGCGTTCAGGAAGAAATTGAAAAAACCTTGACCAAGTTAAATAAAGGGCAAGCCATTACGGTTCACGGTGCTGGTAGGACAGATAGTGGGGTTCATGCCCTGGGACAGGTTATTCATTTTGACCTGCCTTATCAGATGGATGAGGAGAAGCTCCGTTTTGCTCTAGACACTCAGTCCCCTGAAGATATTGATGTGATTTCGATTGAGCTTGTGGCGGATGATTTTCATTGCCGTTATGCCAAGCACAGTAAGATCTATGAGTTTATCGTGGATAGGGGCCGTCCCAAGAATCCTATGCGCCGTCACTATGCCACTCACTTTCCCTATCCACTCGATGTGGAACGCATGCAGATTGCAATCAAAAAGCTAGAGGGAACCCATGATTTTACCGGTTTTACAGCCTCTGGGACTAGTGTAGAGGACAAGGTTCGTACTATTACAGAAGCTAGTCTTAGGGTTGATGAGACAGGCCAGTTTTTGACTTTTACCTTTTCAGGAAATGGTTTCTTGTATAAGCAGATTCGCAATATGGTGGGGACACTGCTCAAAATCGGCAATAACCGCATGCCAGTAGAGCAGATTGACCTCATCTTGGAGAAAAAGGACAGGCAGTTTGCAGGTCCCACTGCAGCACCAAATGGTTTGTATTTAAAGGAGATTCGTTATGAAGAATAATCGTATTTTAGCACTTTCTGGAAACGATATTTTTAGTGGTGGTGGTTTGTCCGCGGATTTGGCTACCTATACCTTGAACGGCTTGCATGGCTTTGTAGCAGTGACCTGTTTGACAGCCTTGACGGAAAAGGGCTTTGAAGTCTTTCCAACTGACGATACCATTTTTCAACATGAATTAGATAGCTTGCGTGATGTGGAGTTTGGGGGGATTAAGATTGGTCTTTTACCAACTGTCAGTGTGGCTGAGAAGGCCTTGGACTTTATCAAGCAACGCCCAGGAGTGCCTGTGGTTCTGGATCCTGTCTTGGTCTGCAAGGAAACTCACGATGTGGCTGTTAGTGAGCTCTGCCAAGAAATGATTCGTTTTTTCCCTTATGTCAGTGTGATTACACCTAATCTTCCTGAAGCAGAATTATTGGCTGGTCAGGAAATCAAAACCTTGGAAGATATGAAAACTGCAGCTCAGAAATTACATGACTTAGGAGCACCAGCAGTCATTATCAAGGGAGGCAATCGACTTAGTCAGGACAAGGCTATGGATGTCTTTTATGACGGACAAACCTTTACAGTCCTAGAAAATCCCGTCATTCAAGGGCAAAATGCTGGCGCAGGTTGTACTTTTGCCTCAAGCATTGCCAGTCACTTGCTTAAAGGTGATGAAATTTTACCAGCAGTAGAAAGCTCTAAGGCTTTCGTTTACCGTGCCATTGCACAAGCAGATCAGTATGGAGTAAGACAATATGGAGCAAACCAAAACAACTAAAATCGCCCTTGTATCCCTATTAACCGCCCTCTCTGTGGTTCTAGGTTATTTCTTAAAAATTCCAACACCGACAGGCATTCTAACTCTTTTAGATGCGGGTGTCTTCTTTACGGCCTTCTACTTTGGTAGTCGTGAAGGGGCTGTAGTAGGAGGACTAGCAGGTTTCTTGATTGACCTCTTATCAGGCTATCCTCAGTGGATGTTCTTTAGCTTGGTCAACCATGGCTTGCAGGGATTTTTCGCAGGATTTAAAGGAAAAACTCAGTGGTTAGGCCTTATCTTGGCAACGATTGCCATGGTAGGGGGTTACGCCTTGGGTTCTACTTTGATGAATGGCTGGGCTGCAGCCCTACCAGAAATTCTACCAAATTTCATGCAAAATATAGTAGGGATGATTGTAGGATTTATTCTTAGTCAAAGTATCAAGAAGATTAATTAAAGATTAAAAAACGTAAAGTTAGTAGTAATGATTTTTCTGCTAACTTTACGTTTTTATTATTGGTTTTCTTGTAGATAATAGGAAATCACAACAGAAGAATTACTATCAAAATAGGAATCTTTATCAAAATATTTGCAATTTCCTATTGTAATGCTATGTATTTTGTAATTCTTAATAAAATGAGGTAATTTTTCATATCTTTCTTCAAGTAATGTTACATTATGAAATCCAAAATTTTCAAAAATCTCTTTTACGTCTGTAGGTTCTTTTGTAAGTAAAATATCATAATCGTCAGGTGAAAGGATATACTGATTTTTTAAAATGGCATTAAGTCGCTCAGAAATTCGCAAACTAATATTTTTAGGGATACTTGAGTCAGTATTATCTCTGGAAATTCTAACTTTCCCCGTTAAACTTCCATAATCATTATAATCTAAAGTAAAAAACCAAGTTGAAATCCTACTAATTGAATACACCTCAAAATTAATTAAAGCTTGATTAATTTCTATTTTTTTAATTCGAATAATTTGATTAGCTTCTTCATGAACTATTCTATTAAACTCTTCTTGATTTAAGAATTCAGGGAATTGAATGGATAAAGATTGCCTACGTTCTTCATCTTGTTTCTTTTCAAGACGCTCCTGATTATTCCATGAGTGTATTTCAAAAACTAAATTTACAATTTTACCAGGTACACTTATAAAATTAGAAATTCCTGTTATAGTATTATTGGCAATGCAAACAGCTCCATCTACAGTATTGGTAGTTATTTTGGAAGTTTCATCTACAACTACTTTCACGGCTTTTGCAGTCTCATTTGCAATATCATTTACAACTTTTGAGGATTCATTTGCAATATTATTTACAACCTTTGAAGATTCATTAACGATATCATTTACGACTTTAGAAGTTTCACTAGTAACATTATCTACAAATTTAAAGAGATCATTTAACATAAAATAATACCATTAATCAAAATAAAGCAAGTCTTTGCTGGTGCTTGTAAAGAGGTCAAAGCCATCCTTGGTAACAACACCGCAGTCTTCAATACGAACACCGACTTTACCAGGGATATAGATACCTGGTTCAACAGAGAAGCACATGCCTTCTTCGATGACCATGTCGTTTCCTTCCATGATAGATGGGAATTCGTGGACATCCATACCGATACCGTGACCGAGACGGTGGTTGAAGTACTCACCGTAACCAGCTTTTTCGATGACTTCACGGGCAGCGCGGTCCACTTCATGGGCAGTCACACCCGGCTTGATAAAGTCAAGAGCAGCCTGTTGGGCTTCGAGGGTCAAGTTGTAAATATCTTTCTTGAATTGGTCTGGTTTACCGACAGCGACTGTACGAGTCATATCTGACGCATAGCCGTTAACTAGAACACCAAGGTCAAAGAGGAGAAGAGCATCATTTTCAACCTTATTAGCTGCTGGAATGCCGTGCGGATTTGCAGCATTATCACCAGTCAAGACCATGGTATCAAAGCTCATTTCATAACCTTCACGCTTCATAGCAAAGTCAATTTGAGCGATGATATCTGTCTCTGTCTTATCAAGAGAAATATTATCAAAACCAACCTTAACAGCCTTGTCTGCATAGAGACCTGCAACCATCATTTTTTGCACTTCGTCAGCAGATTTGATGAGGCGCATGCGTTGGATACGAGGAGTGAGGTTTTCAAACTCAGCAGTTTCAAAAACAGTTTTTAAGCCTTGATATTTGGTCAAGATGAGATTGTCAAACTCAACAGCTACACGTTTGAAGTCAAGTTGCGGAAGAGCATGTTTCATTTTTTGCCATGGATTTTCAGAATCTACATAGCCCACAACTGGGAAGGAAACGGTGCTGCTTGCACGCTCAACCTCAAGGGCTGGGACAAAGAGGAGGGGTTCCTGATCCACTAGGACAAAAAGGAACATTTGGCGTTCATGGGGATCACTGTAAAAACCAGTGAGGTAATTGATTGTGACGGGGTCAGATACGACAGCGACGTCTAGTTTTTCTGATTCAAGATATGCTACGATTTGTTGTAATTTAGACATATGCTACCTTCTTTCTACCCCTCTATTTTGGCAAAAAAAGAGAGAAAATGCAAGGGAGAAGGGTAAAAGAAAAGACAAAAAAACTCCGACAAGATAACGGAGTTCTTTGATATAGTTTTACTTTGTTTAAGAAAAGTCAGCCTTGCTTTTGACGTCGCTGTATTCTTCAGCGATTTCTTGGCTGAGAATATCTTCATAGGCAGGGAGTTGGATGTCCTGACCATATTTCTTCTTGAGGGCAGTAGTAACTAGGCGATAAGCTAGATTGGCATTACGAGAGAGGATAGGCCCGTGGAAGTAAGAACCAAAGACATTTTTATAATGAACGCCTTCACCGATTTTTTCTTCGTTATTTCCATTTCCATAGACAACCTGTCCCAGTGGTTTTTGATCATCTGAGAGGAAGGTACGGCCCTGATGATTCTCAAATCCATAGTAGGTTTCATTGAAATCTTCATTATGAATCTTGATGTCACCGATAAAACGGTTATTGGTCTGGTTGAGGGTGTAGTGGTCCATGACCCCTAGTCCTTCGATACGTCTCCCTGAAGCTTCAACATAATATTGCCCCAATAATTGGAAACCACCACAGATAGCCAGAACCACACCGTCGTTTTGGATGTAGTTGTCAATGCTCTCTTTTTTAGCAGGTAGGTCGTCTGCAATAATACTTTGTTCAAAGTCTTGACCGCCACCGAAAAAGGCGATGTCGTAGTGATTTTCATCAAAATCATCATGAAGTGAAACGATGTCAACCGTCACATGGGCTCCCAGTTTTTCAGCCACATACTTGAGCATGAGTATGTTTCCATTGTCCCCGTAGGTATTCATGAGGTTTCCATAGAGGTGGGCAATGTTGAGCTGATAGGGGTAATTGCCAGCTTTTGAGGAAAGTGAAGTATAAACCATTAGTTCATCTCCTTTCTAACAATCTGACGACTAGCCAGCAGTTCGCGGAATTCCAGCATAGCAGTATAAGTTGCTAGGATATAGGCATGCTTACAGTCTTGGTTCTCAATGGTTTTAAGAACTTGTTCCAGACTACTTGTTTCAGTAATTTTATCAGCTGGATAGCCAGTTACTCGTAGACGACGTGCGATTTCAGAATGGCGAACACCGCCAGCATTGATTTCAGGAATGTCCATCTCAGTAATTTGTTCAAAATCAGCATCCCAGATCCAGCTAGTGTCAATTCCATCTGCATAGTTGGCATTTAGGAGGACAGATAGGCTAAATGGATAAGGTGCTAGTTTAATCATTTCGATAGCTTGAGTTGCACCGACTGGATTTTTAATTAAGACGAGGGTACATTCCTTATTACCAATATGGAAGGTTTCTTGGCGTCCAAAGACAGCACGGCTCTTATCAAATCCCTGCTTGATGAGTTGTGAATCTGCACCAAGGAAACGGGCGATGGCAACCGCAACTAGGGCGTTGTAGATATTGTAGAGACCACCGATTTGAATACCGTATTCTTGTCCGTCAATGACAAAGCGAGAGCGATTGTTGGTTAACTCAACTAATTCTGTCAAGCGATAGTCGAGATCAGGACGTTTACATCCGCAGTCTTCACAGATATAGGCACCCAAGTTTGCATAGGTATTATGCTCATATTTGAGGATTCCTTGGCAGTCAGGACAGAGGATTCCTTCTGTATTATAGTGAGCCAGCTGGGCTGGTCCTTTCTCCAAGTCAAAACCAAAATACTGTACAGAATTTGGAATAGCTGGCTTGTAGAAAAGTGGACTGTCTCCATTAAGGAGAACAGTGGCAGTAGGCACCTTACGAATAGCATCCAAAATCATCTTGTAAGTTGTGTAAATCTCACCATAGCGGTCCATCTGGTCACGGAAGATATTCGTGATGACAAAAAGGCTTGGCTGGATATAGTCACAGATACGAGATAGACTGGCTTCATCGATTTCTAGAACGGCAATATTTTTCCCAGTTTTAGAAGATTTGGCTGTTAAGAAGGTTGTCGCAATTCCTGTAATCATGTTGGCACCGCTTGGGTTGGTCAGAACTTGACCATAAACCTCTTTTAAAATGCCGACAGTTAGGGCAGTTGTCAAGGTTTTTCCATTGGTTCCAGTCACCACGACAATCTCGTAGTTCTTAGCTAGGTTTTGTAAAATATCTCTATCAAATTGAAGGGCAAGTTTTCCTGGGAGCGTACTTCCACGGCCAAGACGGCTTAAAATGAAGTGGGAAGAACGCCCAGCAAGAAGGCCCAAAGTAGTTTTTAATTTCATGTTTCTATTATATCATAAAAGAGGGAAAAGACAGATTTGATACTCAATGAAAATCAAAGAGCAAACTAGGAATCTAACCGCAGGTTGCTCAAAGCACTGCTTTGAGGTTGTAGATAGAACTGACGAAGTCAGTAACATATATACGGCAAGGTGAAGCTGACGTGGTTTGAATTTGATTTTCGAAGAGTATGAGATTTCGCAGAAATGAAAACAGCCCTCAGAGGGCTGTTCGATACGATTAAATCTCAACTTAAATCGCAAACAAGTCATTCAAGTTCTCAGCCAAGGTTGGGTGAGTGAAGATTTGTTTTGTAAAGTAAGTGTAAGGAATCTTGTTGTCCATAGCAACAGTGATGATGTTGATGATTTCTTGAGAACCTTCTGAGAAGATGCTTGCTCCAAGAATTTCTTTTGTTTCAGTATTAACCACAGCTTTGAAAGCTCCACGAAGGTCTCCATTTACGTGACCACGAGGCATTGCTGCAACAGGAATTTCCTTAACGGCGTATGGAAGTTTCAAATCAGCTGCTTGGCTTTCAGTCAAACCAACTTGTGAAAGTGCAGGTGTGATAAACATTGTGTTTGGTACATTGAGACGGTCTTCAAGTGTGTAGCTGCCGTCCCCAGCAAGGTAGCTGTAAACAACACGGAAGTCATCAAGTGAAATGTAAGTAAATTGAAGGCCACCGTTGACATCTCCAACTGCAAAGACACCAGGAACGTTTGTTTGACAATGTTTGTCTACTTTAATAGCGCCACGTTCAGTAAGTTCAATATCTGTATTTTCAAGTTGAAGTGGTTCTACGTTTGGTTTACGTCCAGTTGCGTAGAGAAGGGCATCGAAACGGTAAGTTTCGTTTTCAGTTACGACAAGGACTTGATCACCGTCGTTTTTGATTTCAGTAGTACGGATGTTTTGAAGCAGTTCAATACCATCTTCTTCCATGTATTGTTTAGCAAGAGCTGCGATGGAAGGTTCTGCACGAGGAAGGAAAGTATCCAAGGCATCTAGGACTGTAACCTTGCTTCCAAGTTTGTTGTAAAGACCAGCAAATTCAAGACCGATGTTTCCGCCACCAAGGACACCAAGTTTTTCAGGTAATTTGTCCAAATTTTGGATACCTGTTGAGTCAAAGACGTTCTTGCTTGTAGCAAGTCCAGGGATTGGCAAGACGTTTGAAACAGCACCAGTGTTGATGACGATTGTTTCCGCAGTCAGTTCTTTCTTTTCATCACCAGCTTGGATTTCGATGACTTTATTTGAAAGGAAGTGAGCTTCCGCATCAAAGATGTCCACGCCTGTACCAGCAACAGTAGCATAGTTTTTACCGTTGAGGCGACCAGTGATAGTGTTTTTAGTAGCAATGACTTCTTCAAAAGACAAGTCTTTCTCAGTAGCAACTAGCAAAGTTTTAGTTGGGATGCAACCAATGTTGATACAAGTTCCACCGTACATAGCTTTGCTACGTTCAACGAGGGCAACTTTTTTGCCAGCTGAAGCCAATTTACCAGCTAGTGTTTTACCAGCTTTACCAAATCCGATAACGATTAAATCATAAGTTAACATTTATCTTCCTCCTATTCGAATTTCATTCTAGCACAAGAAAAAAACTTTTGCACAATTCTGCTACGCTTTAAAAAAGTTTATGAAATAGTGGAAAGTTTAACTTTATTTTCTCAGAAAAATCGTTTACATGACTTTATCGATGGATTAGGCTATCTTTTGCTTCTCTCTTGTGTTATACTAGATAGGTTGCAAAGAAAACAGTACTTTTCTTTTGTGGAAAAGAAGCAACACGTTTTTGTATCCAGTATATGAAAATACGTCATAAAAAGAAAAGTATAAACTAAGCCCTATAGGGTGGCTTCGCACCACCTTTAGAAAGAAGAATAACGTGAAATTTAATGAATTAAACTTGTCTGCTGATTTGCTAGCAGAGATTGAAAAAGCTGGTTTTGTAGAAGCCAGTCCTATCCAAGAACAAACTATTCCCTTGGCCCTTGAAGGCAAGGATGTTATCGGTCAAGCTCAGACTGGTACAGGAAAAACTGCAGCCTTTGGCTTGCCTACTCTTGAAAAAATTCGTACAGAAGAAGCGACTATTCAAGCCTTGGTCATCGCTCCAACTCGTGAACTTGCTGTCCAAAGTCAAGAAGAACTTTTCCGATTTGGTCGTAGTAAGGGAGTCAAAGTCCGCTCAGTATATGGCGGATCAAGCATTGAAAAACAAATTAAGGCTCTTAAATCTGGTGCCCATATCGTGGTGGGAACTCCAGGTCGTCTCTTGGACTTGATTAAACGCAAGGCCTTGAAATTACAAGATATTGAAACTCTTATCCTTGACGAAGCGGATGAAATGCTCAACATGGGCTTCCTTGAAGACATTGAAGCTATCATTTCTCGTGTCCCTGAAAGTCGTCAAACTTTGCTTTTCTCAGCAACTATGCCAGATGCCATCAAACGTATCGGTGTTCAGTTTATGAAAGAACCTGAGCATGTGAAGATTGCTGCTAAGGAATTGACAACAGAATTGGTTGACCAATACTATATTCGTGTTAAAGAACAAGAAAAATTTGATACCATGACTCGTCTTATGGATGTGGAACAACCAGAACTTGCTATCGTATTTGGTCGTACAAAACGTCGTGTAGATGAATTGACTCGTGGTCTTAAAATCCGTGGCTTCCGTGCTGAAGGAATTCATGGAGACCTAGACCAAAACAAACGTCTTCGTGTCCTTCGTGACTTTAAAAATGGCAATCTTGATGTTTTGGTTGCGACAGACGTTGCAGCGCGTGGCTTGGATATTTCAGGTGTGACCCATGTCTATAACTACGATATTCCACAAGATCCTGAAAGTTATGTTCACCGTATTGGTCGTACAGGTCGTGCTGGTAAGTCAGGTCAGTCTATTACTTTCGTATCACCAAATGAAATGGGCTACCTCCAAATCATTGAAAACTTGACTAAGAAACGCATGAAAGGTCTCAAACCTGCAAGTGCAGAAGAAGCCTTCCAAGCAAAAAAACACGTAGCTCTCAAGAAAATCGAACGTGATTTTGCAGATGAGACTATCCGTGCCAACTTTGAGAAATTTGGTAAGGATGCTCGTAAGCTAGCTGCCGAATTTACTCCAGAAGAATTGGCAATGTATATCTTGAGTCTGACTGTTCAAGACCCAGATAGTCTTCCTGAAGTGGAGATTGCACGTGAAAAACCACTGCCATTTAAACCATCAGGTAATGGCTTCGGTGGTAAAGCTAAGGGAGGTCGTGGAGGCCGTCGTGGGGACGACCGTCGAGACCGTGATCGCCGTGGCAATGGTCGTCGTGATGATTTCAAAAAAGGAAGTCGTGGCAATGATCGTTTTGATAAAGACAGACGTTACCGTAATAAAGACAATAAAAAACCACGCAATACTTCAAGTGAAAAGCAAACAGGCTTTGTTATTCGTAACAAGGGCGATAAATAAGAAAAAGCGGTTCAAAATGAATCGCTTTTTTATATAAGGAGACCGAATGGAAAAAGAAAGATAAATAAAATAGATATATTATCTTCTTGTAATATTATAATACACAAAAATAGGGAGCTTGTCAATAGAAAAGAAGCAATTTAATTAAAAATATTCTTGTTTTTTCAAATTGCAATTAAATAAGCAATTTTCAGATAATAATTGAAAATTCAAGCTGTTTATGTTATAATGATAGCGATTAAATTCGAGGTGAAAAATGGCACATTTATTAGAAAAAACTAGAAAAATTACTTCTATCCTGAAGCGCTCAGAGGAGCAGTTGCAGGAAGAACTTCCCTACAATGCGATTACCCGTCAATTGGCAGATATTATTGACTGTAACGCCTGTATCGTTAATAGCAAGGGACGTCTCCTTGGCTATTTTATGCGTTACAAAACCAATACAGATCGTGTAGAGCAATTCTTCCAAACTAAAATTTTCCCGGATGACTACATTCAAGGTGCGAACATGATTTACGATACAGAAGCCAATCTGACAGTTGATCATGATTTGAGTATTTTCCCTGTGGAAAGTCGTGCCGACTTTCCAGATGGTTTGACGACTATTGCACCGATTCATGTATCAGGGATTCGCCTTGGTTCTTTGATTATTTGGCGCAATGATAAAAAATTCGAAGACGAGGACTTGATTCTTGTTGAGATTGCGAGTACCGTTGTTGGGATTCAACTCCTTAATTTCCAACGTGAAGAAGATGAGAAAAATATTCGCCGTCGCACTGCTGTTACCATGGCGGTTAATACCCTTTCTTACTCCGAACTCCGTGCTGTTTCAGCAATTTTAGGGGAATTAAATGGAAATGAAGGGCAGTTGACTGCGTCTGTGATTGCAGACCGTATTGGAATAACCCGTTCTGTGATTGTCAATGCCCTTCGTAAACTTGAGTCTGCAGGGATTATTGAAAGTCGCTCACTTGGAATGAAGGGAACCTATCTTAAGGTCTTGATTTCAGACATTTTTGAAGAAGTGAAGAAAAGAGATTACTAATGACTAAGGCTTTAATTTCGATTGACTATACAGAAGATTTTGTTGCTGATAGTGGAAAATTGACAGCAGGCGCTCCAGCTCAGGCGATTTCGGATGCCATCAGCAAGGTAACTCGACTAGCTTTTGAACGAGGAGACTACATCTTCTTTACTATTGATGCTCATGAAGAAAACGATTGTTTCCATCCAGAAAGCAAGCTATTTCCTCCTCACAATTTGATTGGGACTAGTGGACGGAATTTATACGGAGATTTGGGGACCTTTTATCAAGAGCATGGTTCAGACAATCGTATCTTTTGGATGGATAAACGCCATTACTCAGCTTTTTCAGGGACTGACCTGGATATCCGTTTGAGAGAGCGTCGAATTTCTACAGTTATTTTAACCGGAGTTTTGACGGATATCTGTGTCTTGCATACAGCTATAGATGCCTATAATCTAGGATATGATATCGAGATTGTTAAACCAGCTGTTGCATCTATCTGGCCTGAAAATCATCAATTTGCCCTAGGTCATTTCAAAAATACACTCGGAGCTAAGTTAGTAGATGAAAATCTAAATGAAATTTCAGAGTAATTTGGTTGATGAAATGAAAAAAATTGAAAAAAAGTGTTGACAAGCATCCTAAAAGTTGATATACTAGTAAAGTAATCGACGCGGGGATGGCGGAATTGGCAGACGCGCAGGACTAAGGATCCTGTGACCGCTTTAGGTCGTGAGGGTTCAAGTCCCTCTCTCCGCATAGGATAAGAGTTAGCTTAAGCTAGCTCTTTTTTTATCTAATTCAAGTAGAGCAAAAAATTGTTGCTCTTTTTTTGTATTTCATAAACATTTCATATTTGAATTTTATAATAGTCTTACAAATATGGAGGTGACAAATGAATCCAATCCAAAGAGCTTGGGCTTATGTCAGCAGAAAACGACTGAGAAGTTTTATTTTATTTCTGATTTTATTGCTCCTGTTGGCTGGAATTTCAGCCTGTTTGACTCTGATGAAGTCCAACAAAACAGTTGAAACCAATCTTTACAAATCACTCAACACATCCTTTTCTATTAAAAAGATAGAAAATGGTCAGACTTTCAAGCTGTCAGACCTAGTATATGTAAGCAAGATTAAGGGACTGGAAAATGTTTCTCCTGAACTGGAGACGATTGCAAAACTAAAAGACAAGGAAGCGGTGAGTGGCGAGCAGAGCGTGAAGCGTGATGATTTGTCAGCTGCAGACAAAAACTTGGTTAGCTTAACAGCTCTTGAGGATTCATCTAAGGATGTGACCTTTACCAGCTCGGCTTTCAATCTAAAAGAAGGGCGACACCTTCAAAAAGGGGATTCCAAGAAAATTCTCATCCACGAAGAGTTGGCCAAGAAGAACGGTCTTTCCCTTCATGACAAGATTAGCTTGGATGCTGGACAGTCAGAATCTGGCAAAGGACAAACTGTCGAGTTTGAAATCGTCGGAATCTTCTCTGGTAAAAAACAAGAGAAATTTACAGGTTTGTCTTCTGACTTCAGTGAAAACCAAGTCTTTACAGACTATGAAAGTAGCCAAAGCCTTTTGGGTAATGGTGAATCTCTAGTCAGTGCAGCTCGCTTCTATGTAGAAAATCCTAAGGAAATGGACGGACTCATGAAGCAGGTAGAAAACTTGTCTTTGGAAAATCAAGGTTATCAAGTCGAAAAGGAAAGCAAGGCTTTTGAACAAATCAAAGACTCAGTTGCAACCTTCCAGACCTTTCTGACCATTTTTCTTTATGGGATGTTGATAGCAGGAGCAGGAGCCTTAATTCTGGTTTTGTCTCTCTGGCTGAGAGAAAGGGTCTACGAAGTGGGAATTTTACTGGCACTTGGAAAAGGCAAGAGCTCGATTTTCCTACAGTTCTGTTTAGAGGTAGTTTTGGTATCTCTTGGAGCTTTGCTTCCATCCTTTATCGCTGGAAATGCCATTACATCCTATCTGCTCCAAACTGTCCTAGCCAGTGGAGATCAGGCAAGCTTACAGGATACGCTGGCCAAAGCAAGCGGTCTATCAACTAGTCTCCTATCCTTTGCAGAATCCTATGTTTTTCTAGTTCTGCTCAGTTGCTTATCTGTAGCACTTTGTTTCCTATTCTTATTTAGAAAATCGCCGAAAGAAATTTTATCATCTATTAGTTAATACTCTTCGAAAATCTCTTCAAACCGCGTTAGCTGTATCTGCAACCTCAAAGCTGTGCTTTGAGCAACCTGCAGCTAGCTTCCTAGTTTGATCTTTGATTTTCATTGAGTATAAGAAGGAGAAATCATGACTTTATTACAATTACAAGATGTTACCTACCGTTATAAGAACACTGCTGAAGCAGTCCTATATCAGATCAATTATAATTTTGAACCCGGGAAATTTTACAGTATTATTGGTGAGTCAGGAGCAGGAAAATCCACACTCTTGTCCCTACTTGCTGGTCTAGATAGTCCTGTTGAAGGTTCTATCCTTTTTCAAGGAGAGGACATTCGTAAGAAGGGTTATTCCTACCATCGCATGCACCATATTTCCCTGGTCTTTCAAAATTATAATTTGATAGATTATCTTTCTCCACTGGAAAATATCCGCTTGGTCAATAAAAAGGCAAGTAAGGATACACTTCTTGAACTTGGTCTGGATGAAAGTCAGATCAAGCGGAATGTTCTCCAGTTATCAGGGGGTCAACAGCAACGTGTTGCCATTGCTCGTAGTTTGGTATCAGAAGCTCCAGTTATTCTAGCGGATGAGCCAACGGGAAATCTGGACCCTAAAACTGCTGGAGATATTATCGAACTGCTCAAATCACTTGCCCAGAAAACAGGTAAATGTGTCATCGTCGTAACTCACAGCAAAGAAGTGGCACAAGCATCAGATATTACACTTGAGTTGAAGGACAAGAAACTGACTGAAACTCGCAATACGACGAAATAATATGAGCTTTTTCTGTTCAAACTATAAAATAGAATAAAATCTAGAAAGGGAACCTATGTTACACAACGCATTTGCTTATGTTACAAGGAAGTTTTTCAAATCGATTGTCATCTTCCTGATTATTCTCCTCATGGCGAGCTTGAGTTTGGTCGGCTTGTCGATCAAGGGAGCTACTGCCAAGGCTTCTCGGGAGACCTTTAAAAATATTACCAATAGTTTCTCCATGCAAATCAATCGTCGCGTCAATCAAGGAACGCCACGTGGTGCTGGGAATATCAAGGGTGAAGATATCAAAAAAATCACCGAAAACAAGGCCATCGAGTCTTATGTTAAACGCATCAACGCTATCGGAGATTTGACTGGATATGAACTTATCGAAACTCCAGAAACCAAGAAAAATCTGACACCTGACCGTGCTAAACATTTTGGAAGTAGCTTGATGATTACAGGTGTCAATGACTCCTCTAAAGAAGACAAGTTTGTCTCTGGTTCTTATAAGTTGGTCGAAGGTGAGCACTTAAACAACGACGACAAGGACAAGATCCTCCTGCACAAGGACTTGGCAGCCAAACACGGCTGGAAAGTAGGGGACAAGGTCAAACTAGACTCTAATATCTACGATGCAGACAATGAAAAAGGTGCCAAGGAAACAGTCGAAGTGACAATCAAGGGACTCTTTGATGGTCATAATAAGTCAGCAGTAACCTACTCACAAGAACTCTATGAAAATACAGCTATCACAGACATTCACACTGCTGCAAAACTTTATGGATACACAGAAGACACAGCTATTTATGGGGACGCAACCTTCTTTGTAACAGCGGACAAGAACTTGGATGATGTTATGAAAGAGTTGAATGGCATCAGTGGTATCAACTGGAAGAGCTATACTTTAGTTAAGAGCTCCTCTAACTACCCAGCTCTTGAGCAATCCATCTCTGGTATGTACAAGATGGCCAATCTCCTCTTCTGGGGCAGTTTGAGTTTCTCAGTTCTTCTCCTTGCCCTCTTACTCAGCCTTTGGATCAATGCCCGTCGCAAGGAAGTGGGGATTCTCCTCTCTATCGGTCTCAAGCAGGCAAGTATCTTGGGGCAATTCATCACTGAATCCATCTTGATTGCCATCCCTGCTCTTGTTTCTGCTTACTTCTTAGCTACTTACACAGCGCGTGCAATCGGAAATACTGTTCTTGCCAATGTCACTTCAGGTGTTGCCAAGCAAGCCAGCAAGGCTGCTCAAGCCTCTAACCTTGGTGGTGGTGCAGAAGTAGATGGCTTTAGTAAGACCTTGTCAAGTCTAGACATTTCCATTCAGACATCGGACTTTATCATCGTTTTTGTCCTTGCCTTGGTTCTAGTGGTTCTCGTTATGGCGCTTGCTTCAAGCAATCTCCTCAGAAAACAACCAAAAGAACTCTTGCTGGATAGCGAATAAGTTTGAAAAAATTAGTCTAAAATAGAGACTACATCTTATTTTTCTATTCAAGAATGGTGAATAGAGAATGGTTATTTAACAATTCAAAATAGAGCCGAAAGCAGTGGTGAAAATCATTGCTTTCAGTTGCTTTCTTTGTACTTTTGATGGTGGATGTGATATACTAAAATCGTTGAATTCAGTGGAAGGATAATTTGCAATTTCTATATTCAAATATGCATAAAAATTTATTCATAATTTGCTTTTAAATAAATAGAAAACCCGTAGATATCTATCCAGACTGCAAAGGTAGACGGGCCTGTGTGGCTGAGTTTGCTTTTTTTAAAATATAAAATAGTGAGGAAAACAATGAGACAAACAAATGTTAGAGGGACATTATCCCTACGTGGCTTTAGAAAATTAAGAACTGGTGCAATTGTTGCGACAGGTGTGATTTTATTGGGGCTGGGCTTTTTAGCTCCAACTGTATCAGCTAATGAACAAGATGGTGTTTGGGTAGCCAGAACAGTTGCAGAAGTAAAAGCTGATATTCAAAATATAGACAATTTATCACACTACACAATTAAGTGGGGAGATACACTAAGTGCTATTAGTGGGGCAACGGGGCTATCTGTTGATAGTTTGGTTGAGATAAATCGTATTGCAAATAGAGATTTGATTTTTGCTAATAATAAATTGTATTTTAGAGAAGAAGCTTTTCTAAAAGATGGAAATACAGAAGTAAAAAGACAGCGAGTGTCGATTGATAATTCTGGTAGCCGTCAAAGTTATGAAGTTGAAACAAAGACAGATACTGTAACTGGAGAGCAAACCACTACTGTGAAACAAACGGCACCAGTGGTTGTGGAAACACCAGCAGTATCAGCACCGAAATCAGAAACCTCAGTTTCAGTTGCGCCAAAAGCCGAAACAAGGGAAGGAGTTTCAAATACTCCATCACTGGGCGCTACAACTAGTGCTGATGCAGGTGAATCAAGTCCAGTAACAGACAATGCTCCTTCAAATACTGGGACTACAAATCAACCTGTAGCTTCAAATCCAAGTTCTGAAGTTCCAGTTCCAAAAGCAGAAGAACCAGTGTCTCCAGCGCCAAAATCAGACGAACCAGTGGCTAGCATGCCAAAATCAGACGAGCCAGCGTCTCCAGCACCGAAAGTGGAAGAACCTGCAACACCAGCGCCAAAATCAGACGAGCCAGTGGCTACAACGCCAAAAGCAGAGGAACCAACGACACCAGCGCCGAAAGTGGAAGAACCTGCAACACCCGCACCAAAATCAGATGAACCAGCGACACCAGCACCGAAAGTGGAAGAACCAGCGACACCAGCGCCGAAAGTGGAAGAACCTGCAACACCCGCACCAAAAGCAGA